>CAMAYJ010000047.1 GCA_945862505.1 Bifidobacterium breve
GCGACTGCTCAGATTCTTGAGTTGATGGCTGCTGTTGATGAGTTCATTCCTCAGCCTGAGCGTGACACTGACAAGCCGTTCCTTATGCCGATTGAAGATGTGTTCACGATCACTGGTCGTGGCACGGTTGTGACCGGTCGTGTGGAACAAGGCATTGTGCACACTGGTGATGAAATCGAAATCGTTGGTATTAAGGCGACGCAGAAGACGACGTGTACTGGTGTTGAAATGTTCCGCAAGCTCCTTGATGAGGGTCGTGCTGGAGACAACATTGGTGCGCTTCTTCGTGGAACGAAGAAGGAAGAAGTTGAGCGTGGTCAGGTTCTCGCTAAGCCGGGTTCCATTACTCCTCATACCGAGTTCGAGGCTCAGACCTATGTTCTGACCAAGGAAGAAGGCGGTCGTCATAAGCCGTTCTTCACGAACTACCGTCCGCAGTTCTATTTCCGTACGACTGATGTGACTGGTCAGATTTCGCTTCCAGCGGGCACGGAAATGTGTATTCCTGGTGATAACACTGAGATGACTGTTGAACTTATCCACCCCATCGCGATGGAAGAAGGCTTGCGCTTCGCCATCCGTGAAGGTGGTCGTACCGTCGGCGCCGGCCGCGTCACCAAGATCCTCAAGTAGGAGCCACCGTTATGGCACGCAATGACAAGCGAATCGCTGTCACCCTGGAATGTCAGGTGTGCAAGCGACGCAACTACATCACAACAAAAAACAAGATCAACGATCGTGAGCGCATTGAGCTCACGAAGTACTGCAAGTGGGATCGTGTGCATACCGCACACAAGGAGACCCGCTGAACGAGTTCGCCGGCGATGCGTCGTCGGTGCAGATCGAGTTGACGTCGGTGGTGGCCCCTGTGGCTGCCACCGACGTGACGCGTCTGGGCCAGTTCGAAATGGGGACACTTGTTGCCGATGCCCGCGGCGGCGATCGCCGAGCGTTTGATGCGTTAGTGCGCCGCACTTGGGTGGGCACGTATTCCCTCGCACTGAGACTTACTGGCAACGAAGACGATGCACGCGATGTTTGCCAAGAGGCGTATCTGCGCGCGTATCGCGGGCTTCGTCGGTTCCGTGGCGATGCACGCTTTACGACCTGGCTGTATCGGATCACCGCGAATTGTGCGTCGACGCATTTAGGTCGTCGTGGTCGTCATCGTCATGAAGAACTCGATGACGATTTGGTTGTGAGCGATCTTTCGCCCGCAGTTGATCCTGTGGGTCGCGCTGAATCAGCGCGTTTACGCGAGACAGTTCAGAATGCATTAGCGACCCTGCCGCCTCGTCTTCGAGCAGTAGTTGTCTTGCGTGACATTTACGACCTGTCGCATGAGGTCATCGCTGCGGAACTGGGGATCTCGGTTTCGGCGGCCAAAGTTCGATTGCATCGTGCCCGTCGCCGTCTGCGTGACGATGTCTTTTTGCGATCTGAAGCCGAAGGAAGTTCGGAGGAGGATGTCGATGACCAAGCAGTGTGACCATCTGGCCGATCTGATGCCCGGCCTCCTCGACGACCAGAACCTGTTGTCGCCCGAAGATGCCGCCCATGTGGCTCAGTGTCTGAGTTGCCAGGCCGAGATGTCTCGGTATCGGCGACTTGAACGGACCCTTCAGGATCTTCGTGATCTCGCCGTGCCGGTGCCATCGGGGCTGCTCGAGGATCTCCTCGAGGACCTCGATTCGGCTTCTGAGCGCCGGGAGCGCCACCGGATCGCTGGTCGTCGGGCAGCGTCGTTGGTGGGGCTGGCGGCAGCCACGGCGGCCGGAGTCGGCGGTGTCCTGGTTCTGGCGACTCGGCGGCGCTCGGCCTGAACTTTCCCTTGGGCCCAAAATCCCGGTTCGCAACGGCCGGGGGAGGGGGCCTAGTCTCTCCCACTCGGACCTGCAGGGGTCTGGCCGAACGCGTCGGCTGGTACCCTCTCAAGCCCGGCGTAGTGCCCTAGGGCAGTAGCTCAATTGGTAGAGCACCGGTCTCCAACACCGACGGTTGGGGGTTCAAGTCCCTCCTGCCCTGCTCGAAAAATCAACGTCGCATCTGATGCGAAACGTAATGGAAGCGTCTTCATGGCTCTCAATAGAGAACAAAAACGAATGCTGCAGCGTCAGGGCGAACTCGGCCCCGATGGTGAACCCATTCGCGCCCGACGAGGTTCCCAACAGCGCGCGAAGGAACGCACCAGTCCGGTCGAGTTTGCTCGGGAAGTTCGTTCTGAATTGCGCAAGGTCGCGTGGCCCACTCGGTCCGAGACCATCAACTACTCCATTATCACCATCGTCACCCTCATCTTTTTCACTCTCTTGATCTTCGGTATCGATTGGGTGTTCTCCGAGGCCGTCCTGAAACTGTTCAACGCCTGATGACCATGAATGACGAATCCCTCAACCAAACTGATCTCGAAGATGCAGTTGCATCAGACGTGATTGTCGAAGAACTCGTAGAAGAGATCGACGTCATCGTCGACGATGCTGGCGAGATTGAAGTATTAGACGCCGAGATCGATGTTGAAGTAATCGACACCGATGAACTGCTCGAGCAGGCGCGTCCACGTCCGCAAAGCCCGTTCGATCGTCCCGGCCGCTGGTATGTCGTGCACACGCAGTCGGGTTACGAGAAGAAGGTCAAGCAAAACCTCGAAGCTCGTACGCAGTCGATGAGCATGGAAGACAGCATTCACGAATGCGTCATTCCCATGGAAGACGTCGTGGAATTCAAGAACGGCAAGAAGCAGGTCGTTCAGAAGAAAGTTTTCCCTGGCTATCTTCTCGTTCGTTGCGATATGACCGACGACTCTTGGTACGTCATTCGCAACACGCCAGGCATCACCGGGTTCGTTGGTCAGGGTGCAAAGCCTTCTCCGCTGCCCCGTCGTGATGTCGAAAACTTCCTCACCGTGAAGGAAGAAGGCGACGAAGTTTCCACCAAGCGAGGCAAGCCGCGTCTCGAATACGAAGAGGGCGAAACCGTTCGCGTCAAGGAAGGCCCGTTCGCCGATTTCTCAGGCGAAATTGTCGAGATCAACGAAGACCAGCTCAAGGTCAAGGTGCTGGTCAACATCTTCGGTCGCGAAACTCCTGTTGAACTTGAGTTCTCGCAGGTCGCAAAACTCTAGGAATCGACGGCGTCTGCCGCCGGAATTGTCAGAGACGGCACCCAGCCGTCAGAATCTCCCGCTGCCCGATGGGCGCTGGTAACGAAAGAAAAGAAGCGAGTCGCAATCATGGCCAAGAAGAAGGTTTCGGCCGTCGTGAAAATCCAGATCCCCGCAGGTGGAGCCAACCCGGCCCCGCCCGTAGGTACCGCGCTCGGTCCACACGGCGTGGCGATCATGGATTTCTGCAAGGAATACAACGCCAAGACTGAGGCACAGAAGGGCACCATCGTGCCCGTCGAGATCACGATCTTCGAGGATCGCAGCTTCACCTTCATCCTCAAGACCCCGCCGACCTCGGTGCTTATCAAGCAGGCTGCAGGTCTGCCGAAGGGTTCACAAACACCCTCCAAGGCTGTCGCCGGTTCCATTACCGACGCACAGGTCACCGAGATCGCTCAGGTCAAGATGCCTGATCTCAACGCCAACGATCTCGAGGCTGCTCGCCTCCAGGTTGCTGGTACTGCCCGTTCCATGGGCATTGAAATTCGTTAATCGCAGTACTGGTTCGCACCTGCGAACCCGCCATGTCGCGGACAACCTCGCCCGGCAGGTGAATCGCTTGCACCCACTGTGGTGCCCGACCCGAGGGAGCCGAAATGGCACAGCACGGTAAGAAGTACAACGCAGCAAACGCTTCCTATGACAGCGCCGCTCAGTTCGGTCTGACCGAAGCACTCACGAAGGTCAAGACAATGGCCCCGGCCAAGTTCGACGAGACCGTTGAACTTTCGGTTCGTCTTGGTGTCGATCCTCGTAAGGCCGACCAAATGATTCGTGGCACTGTCGCCCTTCCCTCCGGTACCGGCACCGATGTTCGCATCGCCGTGTTCGCCGCTGGCGATGCCGCTCAGGCCGCTCGCGACGCTGGCGCTGAATTCGTTGGCACCGACGATCTGCTCGCGCAGGTCGAAGGCGGAATGATGGATTTCGATCTCGTCATCGCCACTCCCGATCTCATGCCTCAGGTTGGCAAGCTCGGCCGTCAGCTCGGCCCGCGTGGTCTTATGCCGAACCCCAAGACCGGCACTGTCACTCCCGACGTTGGCAAGGCCGTTGCCGACTTCAAGGGCGGCAAGGTTGAGTACCGCACCGACCGTCAGGGCAACATTCATGTCCCGATCGGCAAGGTTTCCTTTGAGATCCCCGCACTTGTCGCCAACCTCCGGGCTGTGCTCGAAGAACTCGAGAAGGCAAAGCCCTCCTCAGCAAAGGGCCGCTATTTCAAGAAGGTCTCGCTGTCATCAACGATGGGTCCAGGCGTCAAGCTTGATTCCCAGCGCATGCTGGCTCTCGAAGAGGTCTGATTTCGCTTGACCTGCGGGCTGGCCTCTGGCTGAGGCCCGCAACTACAGTTCGCAGTCAATTGAATCCGCTCGCCGCAGACATCCGGTGCCCTTCGGGGTGTAACAGGTTCCTCGGAACCCACCTGACGAGGTGAACCTCCCAATTTCGGGGCGTTCTCGCGCTAAGCGGCGGACGCCCCGTTGTGTTTTTCTCCAGGGAATCACCGACGTGGCAACCCGGTGTCAACGCATTCTCCGGAATGACTCGACACCAGCCCAGCGGTGATCCGGTGTTCTGCACTGGTGAACCGGAAGAGACACACCAGATGAGAGGAGGTGCGATGGAAAACCCGAGACCGGAAAAGGTGGCCGTGGTTGAGGAGGTGCGTAAGCGCTTCACCGATGCCGAAGCTGTCCTGCTCACCGAGTACCGCGGAATTGACGTCAGTGGATTGGCGGAACTTCGTACGGCACTTCGTGCAGCCGGTGGCGATTACAAGGTTTACAAGAACACGCTCGTTCGTCGTGCGACGAATGAACTTGGTCTTGACCTTGACGAACACCTGACTGGACCGACGGCCATCGCCTTCGTTCCCGCTGGCGGCACCGGAGACCCCGTTGCTGTCGCAAAGGCCCTGCGTGATTTCGCAAAGGGCAACCCAAACCTGGTGGTGAAGGGCGGCCTTCTCGGTGAGAAATTACTCACCGCGCAAGACGCCATGGCACTCGCCAACGTGGCACCCCGTGAGGAATTGCTGGCCCAATTGGCTGGACTCATTGCGGCCCCGATGGTGCAGTTTGCTGGACTTCTGCAGGCACTTCCTCGCGATTTCGCCTACGGACTTTCCGCACTCATCGAAAAGCAGGGCGGCGCGCCCGAGGTCATCGAGACCCCGACCGACGAACCTGTTGTCGAAGAAGCCGCTGCACCTGAAGCCGAGGCAACTGCCGAAGCCGAGGCTCCTGCAGCCGAAGACACCACCGAAACACCCGAGGCCGTGGCTGATGCCGCCGCCGAATCCAACGACGCTGCCCCGGCCGATGCCGAGGGCGACACTCAGGAGAGCTGAACATGTCAACTAAGGAAGAAATCCTCGACGCGATCGCCGGTATGTCGGTCCTCGAACTCAGTGAACTACTCAAGGACTTCGAAGAGAAGTTCGGCGTTTCTGCGGCCGCTCCGGTGGCCGTTGCTGCAGCTCCGGCTGCAGGTGGCGGCGGCGAAGCCGCTGCTGAGAAGGACGAATTTGACGTCGTTCTCACCGGCGCTGGCGACAAGAAGATCCAGGTCATCAAAGAGGTCCGTGCCCTTACCAACCTTGGTCTCAAAGAAGCCAAGGACCTGGTCGATGGCGCTCCCCAGACCGTCCTCGAGCATGCCTCGAAGGAAGACGCAGAGAAGGCAAAGGCCGCCCTCGAGGGTGCCGGCGCCTCTGTAGAACTGAAGTAATTCGGTTCAACACTCGCCAATTGGCTTGTGTGCTGGCCCGCCCTTTGGGGCGGGCCAGTGTCGTTTTCGGGGGTCTCGGGCAGGTCGCCGGTGGATCTGGGGCGCAGGATGCTTGACCGCTGGAGGTGGGGGGTCTAGGTTTCCGCGCAATTCAAACGGGGTAGAAGTGGATGATCCCCCGAGTGAGCGCCTGAATCCGCCGATTGGCCGGGATTCCAGGGTTGCTCTTCCTCGCGTCCTGCCCCTAGGATCCTCAGTCCGCCCTTCCGCGTCTTGGGCCGCTTCAACTCGTCTCTGACGATGCGTCGCGCCTCAGACGTCACTGTTTCGGCCCGGTTCGTTTCGGTTCGGTCTGTTCCAGTTCGGTTAGTGCGTCACGCCCTTCCTTCACCGAGGAGCTTTCCTTGTCTGCTCGTCCGACCGTACGTGACCGTTATTCGTTCGCGAATCTCGACGAAGTTCTTGAGCTGCCCGACTTGATCGCGATTCAACGCGAATCATTCGAGTGGTTCCTTCACACTGGTCTCGCGGAAACATTCCGCGACATCAGTCCGATTAAGGACTTCACCGAAACTCTTCAGCTCGAACTCGAATTCGATCCTGAAGATGAAGATCTTCGTCCGCCACCCAAGTTCACGGTGGAGGAGTGCAAAGAGAAGGACATGACCTTCTCCGCGCCGATCTTCGTGCGTGCGCGTTTCATGAACGCGTCAACGGGCGAAATCAAAGAACAAACCGTCTTCATGGGCGACTTCCCGATGATGACCGAGAAGGGCACGTTCGTCATTAATGGCACAGAGCGCGTTGTTGTTTCGCAGCTCGTCCGTTCGCCTGGCGTCATCTTCCAGCCTGGTGAGCGTTTCCGTCTTCGTAACTTGCAGAAGCATCAGCTTGTTACCGGCACCATTCACCCATACCGCGGTGAGTGGATTGAATTCGACGTTGAACAAAAGCCGGGCAAGGACGTCACCGCTGGTGCGCGTGTTGCCCGTAAGCGTCGTCTGAGCCTCTTCGTACTTCTTCGTGCACTTGGTTACGACGAAGAAAACTACCCGGGCTTCCTTGAGCGTTTCGTGCGTCACTTCGATTTCCTCGAAGGTCAGTGGGAAAAAGATCGCGAACTCGCACCGACACAAGACGAAGCACTTGTCGAGATTTACAAGCGTGCACGTCCGGGCGAACCGCCGTCAGTTGAATCGGCAAAGGCCTACTTCCGGAATGCGTTCTTTGAGAACCGTCGTTACGACCTTTCCCGCGTTGGCCGTTACAAGCTCAACCGCAAGCTCGGACCGGAACTGGACAAGATCGAGAAACTGTTCAACATCAAGATTGAGCGTCCGGAACTCGATCAGTCGGTGCTTACGCCGTCAGAAGTTCTTGCCGCAACCACCTACCTCCTGAATCTCGTGAACGCCGAGCCGGGTTACCGACTCGACGATCAGGACCATTTCGCCAACCGTCGTATTCGTTCCGTTGGTGAACTCATTCAGAACCAGGTTCGTATCGGTCTGTCACGTATGGAACGTGTTGTGCGTGAGCGCATGACTACCCAAGACGTCGAGGCCATCACGCCGCAGACTCTTATAAACATTCGTCCCGTCGTTGCGTCAATCAAGGAGTTCTTCGGAACTTCGCAGTTGTCGCAGTTCATGGATCAGGTCAATCCGCTTTCGGGCCTCACACACCGTCGCCGTCTTTCAGCGCTCGGTCCAGGTGGTCTGTCACGTGAGCGCGCTGGCTTCGAAGTCCGCGACGTCCACTTCAGCCATTACGGCCGTATGTGTCCGATCGAAACTCCTGAAGGCCCGAACATCGGTCTTATCGGTGCACTCGCAACCTACGCACGCGTCAATGCGTTTGGTTTCATCGAGTCGCCCTACCGCAAGGTTATTAATGGTCGCGTGACCGACGAGATCGTTTACCTCGCAGCTGACGAGGAAGAGGAGTACGTCGTTGCGCAGGCCAACGCACCACTTAACCCCGACGGCACTTTTAGGGCCGACCGAGTTCTCGTGCGTCGTTCACCGCAGGCCGCCACTCTTGGCGAACTGAAGCTCATGCTCGAACGCGACGTCTTCTTCGGTGCCACCACCGAAATCTCCAACGTCGCTCCGGCTGAAGTTCAGCTCATGGACGTTTCGCCGAAGCAGATCGTTTCGGTCGCAACTGCACTCATTCCTTTCCTCGAGCACGACGATGCAAACCGCGCGCTTATGGGCGCCAACATGCAGCGTCAGGCTGTTCCGTTGCTGCGTGCGGAAGCCCCGTACATCGGTACCGGCATCGAATCCCGTGCTGCTCGCGATGCTGCCGACATGATCATGGCGGAAGAGGACGGAACAATTACTGAGGTCGATGGCAACGCCATCACCGTTCAGTACAAGAACATGGGACGCACGGTCTATCGCCTCCTCAAGTTCGAACGTTCGAACCAAGACACCTGCATCAATCAGAAGCCGATTGTTGCCCAGGGTCAGGCAGTGAAGAAGGGCGATATTCTTGCTCACGGTCCTTCCACCGACAACGGTGAACTTGCTCTCGGCAAGAACCTCGTCGTGGCCTTCATGCCATGGGAGGGCTACAACTTCGAAGACGCGATCATTCTTTCCGAGCGCCTTGTAAAGGACGACGTACTTACGTCGATCCATATCAAGGAACACGAAATCGATGCGCGTGACACGAAACTTGGTGCGGAAGAAATCACTCGTGATATCCCGAACCTTTCCGATGAAATCCTCGCTGATCTTGATGAGCGTGGAATCATTCGTGTCGGTGCTGAAGTTTCTGCCGGCGATGTTCTTGTGGGCAAGGTCACCCCCAAGGGCGAAACGGAACTCACTCCAGAAGAGCGTCTTCTTCGTGCAATCTTTGGTGAGAAGGCTCGTGAAGTTCGCGACACCTCACTCAAGGTTCCTCACGGCGAAAAGGGCAAGGTCATCGACGTCAAGGTGTTCAGCCGCGACGATGGTCATGAACTTCCACCTGGCGTCAACCAACTCGTGCGCGTCTATGTCGCACAGAAGCGCAAGATCAGCGTGGGCGACAAGCTCGCCGGTCGTCACGGCAACAAGGGTGTTATCTCCAAGATCCTTCCGATCGAAGACATGCCCTTCATGGCTGACGGTACCTCGGTCGACATCATCCTGAACCCGCTTGGTGTTCCTTCCCGAATGAATGTCGGTCAGGTACTCGAAGCGCATCTTGGCTACGCCGCTCGTTATGGCTGGAGTCTCGACGGTGAATCCGTTGGTCAGGAACCGATCCGCGGCACCGAGAAGAAGACACGTCCGGTCACTCCGCCGGCAACGCTCATTGCCACCCCCGTCTTCGACGGTGCGCATTGGGACGAAATCGAAGGTGCGGGTAAGCACCCGACCATCAAGCGGATTTTCCAGAACCTTGAGCCTGAAGCCACCGATCCTCGCTACGGCGATAACGGTCGCATGATGCAGGACGACGGCAAAATCACGCTGTACAACGGCCGCACCGGCGAGGTGTACGACAACCCGATCACCGTCGGCATCGTCTACATCCTCAAACTTGCGCATTTGGTCGACGACAAGATTCACGCTCGTTCGACTGGTCCGTACTCCATGATCACCCAGCAGCCGCTCGGTGGTAAGGCGCAGTTCGGTGGCCAGCGATTCGGTGAAATGGAAGTGTGGGCACTCGAGGCGTATGGCGCTGCGTACTGCTTGCAGGAACTTCTCACCATCAAGTCCGATGACGTTCTTGGCCGCGTGAAGGTCTACGAAGCCATCGTCAAGGGAGAAAACATTCCTGAGCCGGGTATCCCCGAGAGCTTCAAGGTTCTCATCAAGGAAATGCAGGCACTTTGTCTCAACGTCGAGGTACTCAATACCTCAGGCGCCGAGATCGAAATGCGTGAACTCGACGAAGATATTTTCCGTACCGCCGAAGAACTTGGCATCGATCTTTCACGCCCGGAACGCGGCAGTGATGAAGAAGATGCTCGCCGCCAGGCAGAGAGGGGCTGAAGTCATGGCAATGCTTGACGTCAACACATTTGATCAACTTCGTATCGGTCTTGCCACCGCGGATTCAATCCGTACGTGGTCGAACGGCGAAGTCAAGAAGCCAGAAACAATTAACTACCGCACGCTCAAGCCCGAAAAAGACGGCTTGTTCTGCGAAAAGATTTTCGGTCCACAAAAGGACTGGGAGTGCTACTGCGGTAAGTATAAGCGTGTCCGTTTTAAGGGCATCATCTGTGAACGTTGTGGCGTCGAAGTCACCCGCTCGAAGGTTCGCCGCGAGCGCATGGGTCACATCGAACTTGCTGCACCCGTGGTTCACATTTGGTATCTCCGTGGCACTCGTTCATGGCTTGCGTACCTCCTCATGGGTACCGAAGCTCGTGAAGAGATCAAGGCCAAGCAGCTTGAAAAGGTCATTTACTTCGCTGCCAACCTGGTTACCTGGGTTGACGACGAGCGTCGTCATTCCGATCTCGAGGCACTCGAGCAGGACATGCTGGCCGAGAAGGACCTCATTGAAAAGGACCTTCGTCTCGAACTCGACAAGCGTCATAAGGATCTCGAAGACGAGGTCAAGACTCTTGAGAAGGAAGGCGCAAAAGACGCTGATATCAAGGCTCGTCAGCGCGCTGCCGACAAAGACCTTCAGTCCATCCGTGAGCGTTACGACATGGAACGCGATCTCGTCGAGCGCGCGTTCGATGAGTTCAAGACCCTCTTTGCTCGCAAGATCATCGAAGACGAAATGCTCTGGCGTGAACTCGAAGATCGCTACGGCGAGTACTTCGAAGGTGGCATGGGCGCAGAAGCCATTGCCAACCTGATCCAGCGCATCGACCTCGATGCCGATGAGATCCGTTTGCGTGAGCAGATCGATCCCGCCGAAGGCGAAAAGCCGCTTTCAGCGCAGCGTAAGCAAAAGGCAATCAAGCGCCTCAAGATCGTCACTGCATTCAATCGTCGTGACGAGAACGGGCGTCGCATTAACGACCCACGCGCAATGATCCTCGACGTCGTCCCGGTTATTCCGCCGGAACTTCGCCCGATGGTGCAGCTCGATGGTGGCCGTTTCGCAACCTCCGATCTCAACGACCTTTACCGTCGCGTGATCAACCGGAACAATCGTCTGAAGCGTCTTCTCGATCTCGGTGCTCCCGAGATCATCGTGAACAACGAAAAGCGCATGCTTCAAGAAGCAGTCGACGCATTGTTCGACAACGGTCGTCGTGGCCGTCCCGTTACTGGTCCTGGTAATCGTCCGCTCAAGTCACTTTCCGACATGCTTAAGGGCAAGCAGGGCCGATTCCGTCAGAATCTTCTTGGTAAGCGCGTTGACTACTCCGGCCGTTCGGTCATCGTGTGTGGTCCGACACTCAAGTTGCATCAGTGCGGTTTGCCGAAGCTCATGGCACTCGAACTGTTCAAGCCCTTCGTCATGAAGAAGCTTGTCGATGCTGAACTTGCACAGAACATCAAGTCGGCAAAGCGCATGGTTGAGCGTCGTCGCCCGCAGGTGTGGGACGTGCTTGAAGACGTCATCAAGGAACACCCCGTGTTGCTGAACCGTGCACCAACGTTGCATCGTCTCGGCATCCAGGCCTTCGAACCAGTCCTTGTTGAAGGCAAAGCCATTCAGATTCATCCGCTCGTCTGCGCAGCATTCAATGCTGACTTCGACGGCGATCAGATGGCTGTCCATCTTCCACTGTCAGCAGAAGCACAGGCAGAAGCTCGCGTGCTCATGCTGTCGGCGAACAACATTCTCTCGCCGGCCGATGGTCGTTCACTCGTCACCCCGACACAGGACATGATCATCGGTGCGTACTACCTGACTGAAGAAGTCAACGGTGGTCCGGGCGAGGGTCGTGTCTTCCGCAATCTCGAAGAGATCGAGCGTGCGTACGAAGCTCACGACATTAGCCTTCACTCATTGATTGAGTATCGCCATCCCGACCATGTTGTTGGTGAAGCCGATGGTCGCAAGACCTATCGCACCACGACCCCCGGTCGAATCTTCTTTAACACGACGCTCCCAGCGAGCTTCGAGTTCCAGAATGCTCGTATCGATAAGCGGGCAATGGGTCGCATTGTCGACGAACTTGCTCACGACTTCGACAAGGCCGATGTGGCCTCAAGTCTCGACCGCATCAAGGACCTTTGCTACCGCTACGCGACCAAGTCTGGTCTCACTATCTCGATCGAGGACGTCAAGACCCCTCCGGTCAAGAAGGAGATTCTCGACCGTCACGAAAAGGAAGCCGAGAAGGTCGAGACCCAGTTCCGTCGCGGCATTATCACCGATGGTGAGCGTCGTCAGAAGGAAGTTGAGATCTGGACCACAGCAACCGACGAAGTTCGTGTTGCGATGGAAGCCAGCCTCAAGGAAGACAAGTTCAACCCGATCGACATGATGGTTGGTTCGGGTGCACGCGGAAACATGATGCAGGTTCGTCAGATCGCCGGTATGCGCGGTCTTGTTGCGAACCCTCGTGGCGACATGATTCCTCGTCCGATCAAGTCGAACTTCCGTGAAGGCCTCACCATGCTTGAGTACTTCATCTCGACTCCTGGTGCCCGTAAGGGTCTGGTCGATACCGCACTTCGTACTGCTGACTCTGGTTACCTCACGCGTCGACTTGTCGACGTGGCGCAGGAACTCATCATCAACGATGAGGATCCCTTCGAATCGGGTGGTCCGGTCCGCGGTATTTGGATCGAAGACATCGAGGCCGATCGTCCCGGTAAGCGTGCATGGCTCGAGACTCGTCTCTTCAGCCGCACCCTTGCTGACGATGTCACGCTTTCCGATGGCACCGTTCTCGCCAAGGGAACTGTCGTCGGCGACGACGAAGTTGCGCTTCTGCGTGACGATGAGGGTGTCACTCGCGTGCGTGTTCTTTCGCCGCTCACCGACGATTCCGATCTCGGTGTTTCGGCAGCGTGTTACGGACTTTCGCTGGCAACGGGCAAGTTGATCGAAGTTGGCGAGGCCGTTGGCGTTATCGCTGCGCAGTCGATTGGTGAACCTGGCACTCAGCTCACCATGCGTACCTTCCACACCGGCGGTGTTGCTGGTACCGACCTCGCCGGCGGTCTGCCACGCGTTGTTGAATTGTTCGAAGCTCGCAGCCCGAAGGGCAAGGCGACGCTCTCGCGCATCACTGGTGTTGTTCGAATCGGTGAAGACGAAGGCAAGGGTCGTGTCATCACGGTTGTTGCTGACGACGGCACCGAAGAGGCCTACATCGTTTCTGGTCTCGCTCGTCTCGAGGTCACTGACGGACAGGAAATCGCTGCAGGCGATCCCATCGTCGATGGTCCTCGCGATCCGAAGGAACTCATCGAGATCAAGGGCGTTCAGGAAACACAGCAGTACCTCGTCACCGAGGTACAGAAGGTGTACCGCGATCAGGGCGTGCCGATTCACGATAAGCACATCGAACTCATCGTTCGTCAGATGACGCGCAAGATCACCGTGCAGGAAGCCGGCGAGTCCGATTTCCTTCCCGGCGAACGCGTCGACTCCAAGGTGTACCGCGATGCCAGCCGTGCACTCGTGATGGAAGGCAAGAAGCCCGCCGAGGGTCGCCCCGAAATCATGGGTATCACCAAGGCCTCACTTGCCACCGATTCATGGTTGTCGGCTGCTTCGTTCCAGGAGACCACCCGAGTGCTCACTGAAGCTGCCATCGAATCCCGTTCGGATTCGTTGCTCGGCCTCAAGGAAAACATCATCATCGGCAAGCTCATCCCCGCTGGTACCGGCATGGCGAAGTATCGCGATGTCTCCACCTCGGCGCCTGAGTATCAGCCGATGGAGTTCTGGTCATCTGGTGACGACGATGAAACCGGCGATCTTGCCGATCTCCTCGCCGAGCGCATGGCGGGCGATGTCGTTACGCCAGCACCGGTTGATCTTGATGAAATGGCCGCATTGGCCGAGGCTGCAGCCGAAGCGGCCATGGCCGCCGAAATGGTTGCCGGCGCCGGCGATCTGGCCGAATCGGGCGAAGAACTTCCCGATGCACAGGTCATTGAACTTCCGGTGAGTGAGCTGTCGGAAACTGAGCAATCAGAGGAAGAAAGCGGCGCTGCCGAAGAATCCCAGTAGTCCCGGTTTCGGGGGTTTGCCTGGATCGGGCTGACCCCCCTAACCTTGCAATCCGCTCCGGGGCCGGTCCCCGTAGCGATATGAACGCCAGAAAGGTTCGTTGTGCCCACCATCCAGCAGTTGGTCCGTAAGGGCCGCCAGTCGAAGCCCGCGAAGGGCAAGACCCCGGCCCTCAAGGGCGCTCCGCAGCGACGGGGCGTGTGCACGCGCGTCTATACGACCACACCGAAGAAGCCGAACTCCGCACTCCGCAAGGTTGCACGTGTTCGTTTGTCTTCGGGCATGGAAGTCACTGCGTACATTCCCGGCGAAGGACACAACCTCCAGGAGCACAGCATCGTGCTTGTGCGCGGCGGTCGTGTGAAGGATCTTCCGGGTGTGCGTTACAAGATCATCCGCGGCACCCTTGACACATCGGGTGTGCGCGATCGCAAGCAAGCTCGTAGCCGCTACGGCGCCAAGAAGGACAGCTGATATGCCCCGTAAGGGTCCCGCCCCCCGCCGAGAACTTATGCCCGATCCGATTTACCGGTCGGTTGTTGTTACTCAGGTTGTTAACAAGGTCCTCCAGCGCGGCAAGCGCTCGACCGCCGAGCGCATCGTCTACGAAGCACTCACCATGATCGAAGCGAAGACCGGCACCGAGCCGATCTCAACGCTTAAGCGAGCAGTCGAGAATGTCAAGCCGCAGCTCGAAGTTCGTAGCCGTCGTGTTGGTGGCGCCACCTATCAGGTACCCGTCGAGGTTCGTCCTCGCCGTGCCAACACGCTCGCCATTCGCTGGATCGTCGGATACTCGCGTCAACGTCGCGAGCGCACAATGGCCGAGCGTCTTGCAAATGAACTGATGGATGCCGCCAACGGTGTTGGTGCGTCAATCAAGCGTCGCGAAGATCTCTACAAGATGGCCGAATCCAACAAGGCGTTTGCCCACTACCGCTGGTAACCACCACGTTGGTTCGTACCGACGCCCCGCCTTGTGCGGGGCGCCGTCGCGAAATTAGCAGTTCCCCCCCAATCCGTTCCTTTACAACTTCCACTGACCGCCAGTCACATGACAGGACCTGACGATGGCTTCACGCCCGCATCCTCTTGAAAAGACCCGCAATATCGGCATCATGGCCCACATTGATGCGGGCAAGACCACCACGACCGAGCGGATTCTCTATTACACCGGGAAGAACTACAAGATCGGTGAAGTTCATGATGGTGGCGCCACCATGGACTGGATGGTCCAGGAACAAGAGCGCGGTATCACCATTACTTCGGCTGCGACCACGTGCTTCTGGGAAGACCATCGCATCAACATCATCGACACTCCGGGCCACGTCGACTTCACCGTCGAGGTTGAGCGCTCACTTCGTGTGCTCGATGGCGCGGTTGCAGTGTTCGACGGTGTTGCCGGTGTGGAACCGCAGACCGAAACGGTGTGGCGTCAGGCCAATAAGTACAACGTTCCGCGAATCTGTTTCGTCAACAAGATGGACCGTCTGGGCGCTGACTTCTACGCCGCTCTCGACTCCATTAAGGATCGTCTCGAAGCCAACACCGCGGTGTTGCAGCTTCCGATCGGGGCTGAAGGTAACTATAAGGGCGTTGTCGACCTCGTCACGATGGAAGCACTCGTGTGGCTCGATGAAGAATTAGGTGCCAACTGGGAGGTCCAAGAGATCCCCGCAGACATGAAGGACGATGCCGAGGCATATCGCGCCGACTTAATTGAAACTGTTGCCAGCGTCGACGAAACCCTTCTTGAGAAGTTTATTGCGGAAGAAGAAATTTCCGTCGATGAACTTCGTACTGCTATTCGTAAGGCAACCATTGCGGGCGACATCATCCCCGTTCTGAATGGCACTGCGTTTAAGAACAAGGGCGTTCAGCCGTTGCTCGACGCTGTTGTTTGGTACTTGCCTTCGCCGGTTGATCTTCCGCCCGTTACTGGCACAAGCCTCAAGGGCGATCAGCAACTCGAGCGTCCGCCGACTGACGATGCACCGTTCGCTGCGCTTGCGTTCAAGATCATGACCGACCCCCACGTTGGCAAGCTCGTCTACTTCCGCGTGTACAGCGGCTCGCTCGAAAAGGGCGGACAGGTAATGAACGCCCGCACCACATCGAAGGAGCGCATCGGTCGTCTCCTCGAAATGCATGCAAACGATCGTCAGGATCTCGACGTCGCATTCGCTGGCGATATCGTTGCTGGTATCGGATTCAAGAACACGAAGACTGGCGACACGTTGTGTGATCCGTCGGCTCCACTCGTACTTGAAGAGCTGATCTTCCCCGAACCTGTTATCCACGTCGCGGTTGAGCCCAAGACCAAGGCCGATCAGGACAAGATGTCCAAGGCTCTCTTCTCGCTCGCCGAAGAAGATCCGACCTTCCAGGTTCGTACCGACGAAGACACCGCGCAGACCGTTATCTCCGGAATGGGCGAGTTGCATCTCGAGGTACTCGTCGACCGCATGCTCCGTGAGTTCAAGGTTGATGCAACCGTCGGTAAGCCACAGGTGGCCTACCGCGAAACAATTACGCAGACCATCGAGAACTCGACGTACACCCACAAGAAGCAGTCGGGTGGTTCGGGTCAGTACGCCGAAGTCACCATCACGCTTGAGAACACCGGCCCCGGTGGCGGTTACGAATTCCTCGACAAGATCAGCGGCGGCAAAATTCCGAAGGAATACATCCCGTCCGTCGATGCCGGTATTCGACAGGCATTGTCGTCTGGCGTTCTCGCCGGTTACCCGACTGTTGATGTGCGTGCCATCCTCACCGACGGCAAGTACCACGACGTTGACTCTTCGGAAATGGCCTTCAAGATCGCCGGAACCATGGCGTTCAAGGAAGCTGCACGTAAGGCCAAGCCGTGTCTTCTTGAGCCCATCATGAACGTCGAGGTTTCGACCCCTGACGACTACATGGGCGACGTTATGGGCGATCTTTCCAGCCGTCGAGGCAAGCTCGGAGGCATGGAACAGAAGGGGAATTCGCAGATCATTCGTGCGCAGGTACCCCTTTCGGAGATGTTCGGTTACGCTACTGACCTTCGTTCACGCACCCAGGGTCGAGCCACCTACACCATGCAGTTCGACTCCTATCAGCAAATGCCGTCGAACGTTCAGGAAGAAATCGTTACTCGCCTCCGTGGTGAGTGAACTTCCAACTCGATCGAAGTACCGCAGTTCCTAAAGCAAGACCAGTAGTCGCACCTTTCCAACTCACAGCAATCGCCGCAGGGCACAACGACACAGGAGAAAGTAATGGCACGCGAGAAGTTTGAGCGGACCAAGCCCCACGCGAATGTGGGCACGATGGGTCATATCGATCATGGTAAGACCACGTTGACCGCGGCGATCACGAAGGTGTTGGCCGATGCGGATCCGACGAATAATTCGTTTACGGAGTTCGCGAATATTGATAAGGCGCCGGAAGAGCG
>CAMAYJ010000048.1 GCA_945862505.1 Bifidobacterium breve
CAACGTTTCCGCGAACTCGGATTCTCAATCGCCGCCACTTCGGGTACCGCCGACTATCTGACTCATAACGGCATCGAGGTCGCAACAGTCGTGGCCAAGCTCGGCGAACCCGATGGTCAGGACGCGGTGGATCTCATCGAAAGTGGCGAGGTTGTTCTCGTGGTGAATTCGCCACGAGGTCGCGGACCTCGTGGCGACGGAGCTCACATTCGCGCTGCTGCCGGCAAGCACAACATCCCGCTTCTTACGACAGCCGCAGCAGGTCTGGCCGCAGTGAACGGAATGGCCGACCGTCAATCTCATCCACTTGAAGTGCGCTCGCTGCAGGAATATCACCAAGGCGTGCGTCGTGGGGGGGCAGCCTGATGGCAAGACGCCGGGTTTCCAAAGAGCCTGTGGATCTCACGACAACAGTGGGTTCGATCACGTTGGCGAACCCTGTGATGACTGCGTCCGGGACAGCCGGACACGGCGACGAACTCGGGGCCTATGTCGATCTTTCGACACTGGGTGCTGTGGTCGTGAAATCGCTTTCACCAGAACCGTGGGCGGGAAATGCTGCGCCACGGGTTCACGAAACTCCTGGCGGCATGATTAATAGCGTTGGTTTGCAAGGTCCCGGCGTGCGCAAGTGGCTCGAAGAGGAACTTCCGGCGGTCATCGCTACCGGGGCAACGGTCGTGGCCAGTATTTGGGGAACAACAATCGAGGACTATGCAAAAGCCGCGGAACTTCTGCGAGACGCTCCGATCGAAGTCGTTGCTGTTGAAGTAAATGTTTCGTGTCCAAATCTTCACGATCGCAATCGCATGTTTGCCCATGCTCCCGAGACAACTGCAGAAGCGATTCAAGCGGCTTCAGTTTGCGGTCGTCCGATGTGGGCGAAGCTCAGTCCAAATGTTTCTGATCTCGCGTCCATAGCGAAGGCGGCGCACTCCGCCGGCGCCGACGCGGTCACTCTCGTGAACACCGTTCTGGGAATGGCGATCGATACCGAAACGCGTACCTATCGACTTGGTGGCGGAGGCGGCGGACTTTCCGGACCAGCAATTCATCCTGTTGCGGTTCGAGCAGTACACGATGTGCACGCGGCATATCCCGAAATTCCAATCATCGGTGTTGGCGGAGTTGCTCGTGGTGTCGATGCAATCGAATTGATGATGGCCGGCGCAAGCGCGATCCAAGTCGGTACCGCGTCATTCGCCGACCCTCGCAGTGTTGCCCGAGTTCTAAAAGAGATCGAAGTGTGGTGCGCCGAGCACAGTATTGGTTCGGTACGCGAACTGATCGGAGTTGTTCATGGCCGCTGATATCGTCGCCTTTTCAAATGGTGCACCCGAAGCCATCCGTTCTCGTCTTGCCCTTGCGCTCGATGTCGACGATGTCGTCGAAGCTCGACGCCTCGCACACCTCTTAAGGCCGTGGTTTGGCGTCGCAAAAGTAGGTTTGGAACTGTTCAGTGCGGCAGGACCCGAAGCCATTGAAGCGATGATCGAAGACGGGTTCGCTGTCTTTGCCGATCTGAAATTGCTCGACATCCCGACCACAGTGAACAAAGCCGCACGGGTCATGGGTTCATTAGGTGTTTCGTACCTGACCGTGCACACACGAGCAGGTGTCGATCATTTACGCGCCGGAGTCGAGGGTGTCGCCGCTGGTGCATCTGCAGCGGGACTGCCGGCACCGATCTGCCTCGGTATCACCGTGCTCACAAGTGAGCAGGCCGATCTCGCTTCTCTCGAACAGCGAGTCGGCGTCGTCCTCGAGGCAGGTTGCGGCGGCTTGGTGTGTGCGGCAAGTGATCTTGCAATCGTTCGCTCACTAGCGCCCGAGGTGGTCACGGTTGTGCCCGGGATCCGACCAGCGGGAGTGAGCGCCGATGATCAGGCTCGACCGGCCACACCTACATCGGCGATTGCGTCAGGCGCTGACGTTCTCGTCATTGGGCGAGCCGTGACCCATGCTGACGACCCAATTAAAGCGGCGATTTCAATCGCTGCAGAGGTTGCTGCCGCCATCGGCTGAGGCTCCATGGCCTCCTCCCGGACGGGTGTCGGAGGGCAACGGCTAGGGTCTTCGCCATGCCGCAGCCTCCTGCTCTCACTCCTGAACAACGGCAGGCCGCGCTCGCGAAGGCTGCGGAAGCTCGTCGAGCCCGTGCCATCGTCAAGGACAAGTTGAAAACGGGGGAACTCACCTTCCAGCAGGTTCTCGAACTTGCCGGTACCGATGAACTTGTTGCCGGTATCAAAGTGCTTGCCATCCTCGAATCGCTTCCCGGTGTCGGAAAGGTCAAAGCTCGTCGAGCCATGACCGACATCGGCATTGCCGACACACGTCGACTCCGAGGATTGGGCGATCAGCAACGCAAGGCCCTGCTGGGCGCGTTCGGCAACTGATTCCGCACTCGTGATCATTGTCGTCTGTGGACCTGGGGGAGTGGGCAAGGGAACGGTTGTCGCTCGCCTGATCGACGCCGATCCGTCTCTGTGGCTTTCGCGTTCGTGGAGTACCCGTGAACGACGTCCGAGTGAGCGTGAAGACGCCTACATCTGGGTGACCCGAGAGGAATTCGAGGCCCACGTCGAAGCGGGTGGATTCCTTGAATATGCCGAGTTCCTTGGAAATTTCTATGGGACCCCTTGGCCTGAAGGTGCCGATGACAAGGACGTGATCCTCGAAATCGATGTTCAGGGCGCGGCGCAGGTCCTCGAACGGGTTCCTGACTGTCTCTTTGTGCTGCTTGAACCGCCGTCAGCCGAAGTTCAGGCCGAACGACTCCGTGGCCGAGGTGACCCTCCCGAGCAGGCCGAACGCCGCATTGCGGTTGCACAGGCCGAATTGGCCGAAGGTCGGCGTCTGGGAGCGATCTGCATCGTCAACGACGATCTCGAGCGGACTGTCGCCGAGGTTGCTGCGCTCATCGCCGAGCAGAGATCGGCCTAAAAGAACCGCCCGATACCTCTCCCCATTCGGCAATGTGGTCTGGAGAGGGGACTGCGGTAGGCTCGTCCCTCCTCTCCCAGGCCGATTCTTAGGTTTCGCAGAAGGAACGATCGTTCTAGTCAGTCCGTCCCCAATCCGTAACGAAGGTGTGCTGTGGCTCAGATTCATGACTCAATGGTGGATCCCCGTATCGAGGTTCTTCTTTCGAAGGTCGATTCGCGTTTCACGCTCGTGTCACTTGGCGCCCAGCGTGCGCGTCAGATCAACGCCTACTTCAATCAGCTTGGTGAAGGACAGGGTTCAAACGTTCCGCCGCAGGTCACATCGCTGGCCCGTAAGCCGCTTTCAATCGCGTTTGAAGAAATCTCTGCTGACATGATCATCCCCGTGCGCGTTGATCCCAACGAGGTCCTTGAAGAGGATGTCGTCGAGGGCATCGACGAAACCGTCGAGCTGGCTGAAGCCGTCGACGAAGCACCTGAGGCAGACTGACCGACCTGTTGTCGGTTCTGCGGGTATGACCCTCGCATCCCGTCGCATCGTCCTGGGAGTAACCGGGGGCATTGCCGCGTACAAGGCGGTCGACGTTTGTCGTCGTCTTGTCGATGCTGGCGCGCATGTCGTGCCGATCATGACCGAAGGGGCAAGGCACTTCATCGGCGAGACAACGCTGTCGGCGCTTGCCTCAGAAAAAGTGCAAACCTCGCTCTGGGATGAATCCTCGCCCATTCCACATACTCGACTTGGTCAGGATAACGATCTCATCGTGGTGGCACCGGCCACTGCAAGATTGATCTCGGCCTATGCCCATGGCTATTCCGATGATCTTCTGACCGCCACTCTCATTGCCACCCGAGCCCCGGTTGTCATCTGTCCGGCGATGCACACCGAGATGTGGGAACACCCGGCGGTGCAGGACAACCTCGCACTGCTCGCGTCGCGCGGCGTCATCATCGTGCCTCCGGGCGAAGGACGCCTTGCCGGTGGCGATATTGGCACTGGTCGCCTTGCCGAACCCGCCGACATCGTGGCTGCAATCGAACAAGCACTGTCAGCAAATGACGATTTAGCGGGCGTGCGAGTTCTTGTGACCGCGGGCGGAACTCGCGAAGCAATCGATCCGGTGCGAGTGATTACGAATCGCTCATCAGGCAAACAGGGCTATGCAATTGCTGCAGAAGCACTCTCACGTGGAGCGAAGGTCACACTTGTGACCACTGCGAGTCTGCCCGCTCCAGTAGGCGTTGACGTTGTTGAGGTTGTGAGCGCTGCCAACATGGAAGCTGCTGTCATGCCTCGAGCCGATTCACACGATGTCATAGTGATGGCTGCAGCGGTTGCTGACTTCCGCCCGGCCACGATCGCCGACCACAAGATCAAGAAGGACGAAATAGGCGCGCAAGGCGAGCCCCGAATCGTTCTTGAACCGACACATGATTTTCTTGTCGATCTTGGCCAGCGGAAAGCGCTTGGTCAGGTCATCGTGGGCTTCGCTGCTGAAACCACAAACGTCGTGGAAAATGCGCGCGGTAAACTTCAGCGTAAGAACCTCGATCTGATCGTGGCCAACGATGTGAGCGCCGATGGCGTGGGCTTTGAACACGACACCAATGCAGTGACGATTCTCTCGGCTACTTCCGATGACA
Organism: Bifidobacterium breve; assembly: GCA_945862505.1. Classification (GTDB taxonomy): domain Bacteria; phylum Actinomycetota; class Acidimicrobiia; order Acidimicrobiales; family Acidimicrobilacustridaceae; genus Acidimicrobilacustris. Next base: position 4,593 of record CAMAYJ010000048.1, read on the forward strand.
TCAGTATTGGCCTCACCGACAAACGAGCGGTCGCCAAGGCGGTCCTCGATGCTGTCGTGGCGCTTAGGTCCGACCGCTAAGGGCCTCGGCCCGACTAGGTTTCTCCCCGAACCAATCACACAGGAGCTTCCCGTGAGTAACTGGACTTTCACTTCAGAATCCGTCACCGAGGGTCATCCCGACAAGATGGCCGATCAGATCTCCGACGCGATTCTCGACGCCATGCTGGCCAACGACCCAATGAGTCGTGTCGCATGTGAGACCCTCGTGACGACAGGCTTGGCCATCATCGCCGGCGAGGTCACGACCACGGGTTACGTGGACATCCCCAGCATCGTTCGCGACACCATCAAGGGCATCGGTTATGACCGCGAGTCCTATGGCTACGACGGCGAAACCGTGGGCGTCATGGTCAGTCTCGACGCGCAGTCTTCCGATATCGCCCAAGGCGTTGACGACTCCGAAGAGGTTCGTACCGGTACGTCAGGTGAAGACATTCTCAATAAGCAGGGCGCGGGCGACCAAGGAATGATGTTCGGCTACGCGTGTAACGAAACCGACGTGCTTATGCCTCTTCCGATTCACGTTGCTCATCGCATGGCTGAGCGCCTTGCTGATGTCCGCAAGGCCGGAACAGTTCCGTACCTTCGTCCCGATGGCAAAACTCAGGTCACCTTCGATTACGAAAATGGCAAGCCTGTTCGTTTGCGCACCGTCTTGATCTCAACGCAGCACGATGAAGGCATCGATCGCGAAGATGCGATTCGCCCCGACCTCATCGAACACGTCATTCGACCTGTCATCCCCGCACAGTTCGCCAATGACGATTACCAGGTACTCGTCAATCCCACTGGCCGATTCGTTATCGGCGGTCCCGTTGGCGACGCAGGACTCACCGGTCGCAAAATCATCGTCGACACCTACGGAGGCATGGCTCGTCACGGCGGTGGCGCATTCTCGGGTAAGGATCCTTCAAAGGTCGACCGCTCCGCCGCTTACGCCGCTCGTTGGGTTGCCAAGAACGTGGTGGCTGCTGGTGCCGCCGATCGTTGTGAAGTCCAGGTTGCTTACGCCATTGGTGTTGCGCATCCGGTCTCGATCATGGTCGAAACCTTCGGCACTAACACGGTCGACGAAGAGAAGATCGCCGCAGCAGTGCGCAATGTCTTCGACCTTCGTCCCGCCGCGATTGCCCGTGACCTCGATCTTCGTAAGCCCCGTTACAAGCAAACGGCGGCCTACGGTCACTTCGGTCGCACAGGCGATGCCTTCACTTGGGAACGTACCGATCGCGTCGACGCTCTCAAGTCGGAACTCGGTCTCTGATCCTCATCGATCGCTCGGAGCGGCGCTGAAATGGCCGCCGATCCGCAACAACCTTCGCTGTCTTTCGATCCGCCACAGTCGGAGGGTTTAAGCGAGCCTGACGTCGAGATCACAGTTGCTGTCGGCGAAACCGTTGCGGATATTGAGTTGTCCGATCAGCATGTCGTGCGCGTGCGTCCCGATGTTCCGGCCATCGACAAGACGTTCGATTATCTCGTTCCGCCGCAGATGTCTGAGCAGATACGCGTCGGCACGATCGTGCGCATTGCTCTGCATGGGCGTCGTGTCGGTGGTTGGGTCGTCGAAGATCGAGTCGAACCGCCGAAAGGGGTCAAGCTCCAATCACTCGCGAAAGTTTCGGGGTGGGGGCCGCCTGCCGAACTGTTTGATCTCGCCGACTGGGCATCGTGGCGATGGGCAGGTCGACCAGCGGCACTTCTGAACACTGCATCGCCATCAACAGTGGTGCGTGGGTTGCCACGTGCCCCGGCGCGAACTCCACCGCCCGCCCCGATCGGATCCGATGAGGTTCATGATCTCGCCCGAGAGGCACTCGCCGGTGGCGTGGCCACGCTTCGCCTCGCACCTGCAGTCGACCCGTATCCGGTGCTCCTCGCTGCAGCGGCACTCGGGCCAATCCTTGTTGCTGCTCCGGTTGCGTCGATGGCGCGACATCTTGGGGTTCGACTGCGCAGAGCTGGACTTCCCGTCGCGCTGCTTCCCGACGACTGGTCTCTCGCTCGAGCTGGCTGGGCGAATGTTTTTGGTTCGCGTTCGGCCGCATTCGCTCCAATCGCTTCGCCGGCGGCCATCGTTATTCTGGACGAACACGATGAATCGTTTCAGCAAGAGCAAGCACCCACGTGGAATGCCCGAGATGTATTGGTTGAACGAGCAAGACGAGCGGGCATCCCGTGTCTCTTGGTCAGTCCAACACCATCTCTCGAGGCTCTCGATGCGGGACGATTGGTTACACAATCGCGTAGTGCCGAGCGAGCGGGTTGGCCGCTGGTGGATCTCATTGACAGGCGTGACGAACCACCGGGTTCAGGCTTATTTAGCGAACGCTTGGTCGACGCGTTGCGTAGTGACGGCCGAGTGGTGTGCATCTTGAATCGCAAAGGACGTTCGCGGCTTTCATCATGTGCTGCGTGCGGTGAGGTCGCAGCCTGCGAGAAGTGCGCGGCAGCGGTGGTGCAAGGAGACGATGGAGCACTTGTTTGTCTCCGCTGCGACACCGTTCGACCATTGCTCTGTGTGAAGTGCGGTGGAACAAAGATGAAGAATCTGCGCGCCGGCGTGAACCGTGTCCGAGAGGAACTCGAAGCTCTTGTGCGCGAACCAGTCGCTGAACTCACGGCTGAGCGAGGTACTGATGCAGGTGGAACCGGAACCCGAGTCATCGTGGGTACCGAAGCTGCGCTCTACCGAGTGCACAACGCAGATGTTGTGGCCTTTCTTGATTTCGACCAGGAACTTCTCGCTCCGCGATATCGGGCCGCCGAAGAAGCAATGGCGTTACTTGTTCGCGCCGCCCGTGTTGTTGGTCGACGAGAAGGCGGAGGTCGTCTGCTGGTGCAGACCCGTCTTCCGCACCATGAAGTACTTCAGGGAGCATTACTGGCCGAACCCACGCGAGTCTCCGACGCAGAGCGGGCCCGGCGTGAGTCACTCGGATTCCCACCAGCCAAGGTGATGGCCCTGATCTCAGGTGCGTCAGCGGAGGCGTGGGTGAACGCGTTCGTGGCCCCGATCGGGGTTGATGTGCTTGGCCCTGCCGACGGCCGTTGGATCGTGCGTGCATCCGATCACGACACGCTGTGCAACGCGCTCGCCGCGGCAAGCCGGCCTTCGGGTCGACTCCGCATCGAAGTTGACCCGCTCAGGTTCTAACGCTTCGACCCACACGGCGGTGGAGCCGGAAGTGGTACTCAGTCCTCGGCAATCCAGCCCGCGCGTCGCGTTTCATACATTGCGATTGCCGCAGCGGTTCCAACATTGAGCGAGCCGATCTTGCCCAACTGCGGGATGTAGGCCAGTGTGTCGGCGCCGGCAAGTAAATCTTTTGAAAGTCCGCGGTCCTCGTGACCCATGACGATGCAAATGTTTCCCGAAAGGTCAGTCTCATGAAGCGGGACCGCACCTTCGGCAAGTTCGACGCCAACAACCCGATAGCCAGCGGCATGAGCTGCAGTGAGTGCTTCGGCTGAAGTTTCACAGGCTGTTGTGGTGACGAATTTCTGTGAACCAAGTGCGGTCTTTTGGACTTTGGCATCGGTTGGCGAAGGCGAACCAACTAGCCACAGATGATCAACGCTGTAGGCCGCTGCCGTTCTTAGGATGGATCCGAGATTGAAGGGGTTCTGCACCCCGTCAAGCATCAACGCCATTTTTCGATCGTTCTTTCGCCGCCAGTCGCGGTGTAAACGTTTGAGTTCTGTGCCACCAAGATTTCGAGTCATCGGGCCTTCACTTCAAGTAGTCGATATCCCGCGCGTGAACACACGCGAGTTGTGGCCCAGCCTTGGGCCGTCATCCAATCGGCAAGAGAATCAGCCCCGAGGTGACGTTGCACGACGAGCCATGCCATTCCCGACGGTGTAAGTCGATCGAGCCAAACCGTGAGCATGTGATGCATCGCCGGTTTACCGATTCGGATCGACGGGTTTGACCAGAGGCCGTCGAATTGAGTGGTGGGCAGGGCCGCGAGGTCTTCGGGTGTGCCATCGATGGCAGATCCGTCGGAGTCAACAACGACTGCGTGGATGTCGGGACAGTCGTTGGCCACACCGTTTTTGGCGGTGAGTGCGACCGCACGTTCGTTTAGGTCAACAGCCCACACCGAACTCGCCGGCGACCGCCGAGCAAGGCTTACAGCAATCGGGCCGTAGCCGCAGCCAAGGTCGCACACGTTGGCCATCGAAGCAGTGGGGTGAGGCGCCTCTTGCAAGAGCAGTCGGGTGCCGGCATCGATACGACTCTGTGAAAAAACACCGCGGTCGGTTGTGAACTGGAGTTCAAGGTCGGCGAGAGAGAGTTGGATCTCTTGCTCGGCGGAATCCACCGCTGGAGCCCGGGAGAAGTACTGAGACGATGGACCGGACATGTCACGACGCTACCCTTGAGGCATGGCTCCGCACTTGATCCGCATCATCGGTGATCCCGTGCTTACGCAACGCGCCACCGAAGTAACAAACGTCGATGGTGCTTTCGCCAAGCTCGTGCAGGACATGTTCGGCACGATGTACGAAGCCCCTGGGGTCGGTCTTGCTGCTCCCCAGATTGGCGTGCAGAAACGATTCTTTGTCTTTGACTATGACGATGAGCCTGGCGTGATCATTAATCCGGTCATTGTCGAAACTCGTGGCGAAGCGGAATTCTCCGAAGGTTGCCTTTCGATTCCGGGCTTACATTTCGATATCGTTCGTCCCGCCGAGATCCACGTGAAGGGCTACGACCTCGATGGCAACGAGCTCGATCTTGAACTCGACGACTTCGCCTCTCGAGTCTTCCAGCACGAGATCGATCATCTCGAGGGCATCCTCTTGGAAAAGCACCTGACGGTCGAGCAACTTGCCGAAGCAAGATCGACTCTGCGTGAGTTGCGCGCTCTCGGGGTAGGGCAACTCCCAGAACCCGAGGTCGGCGTCGGCCGATTCCGGATTCTCTGAGCACCTCATGACCGAACTGACTCTGGCGCGTCCGCCGGCCCGTATTCAACGCATTGCGTATCTCGGAACCCCTGATGTTGCCGTCGAGCCGCTTAGGGCTCTTGTGGCTGGAGGTTTCGACGTTGCCGTCGTTGTTTCCGGCGCCGATAAACGACGGGGCAGGGGGAGTGAGAGTTCTCCTTCACCGGTGAAGGCTGCGGCCATCGAGATGGGGTTAGCTGTTTCTGATCAACTCGACGATGTCCTCAACGCCACTGTCGATCTCGCCGTCGTCGTTGCCTACGGCAGAATCATTCCGGCAACAGTTCTTGAACACGTGCCGATGATCAACATTCATTTCTCATTGCTCCCGCGTTGGCGCGGGGCTGCTCCGGTTGAACGAGCCCTTCTAGCCGGAGACACAGAGACTGGTGTCTCTCTGATGGATATCGGAGTCGAACTCGACACTGGCGACGTTTATGCCGAGTCGAGAACGGTGATCGCCGAAAACGACACGTTGACCTCGCTCCGCGAGCGCCTCGTGCAGATGGGCGCAACGCTGTTGGTCGATTCGCTGAAGCAGGGGCTTCCCGCGCCGCGACCGCAGACGGGCGATGTCACCTATGCGAAGAAGATTTCGTCTGAGGACCTTCATGTTGACTGGACTCGTGCTGCGAGCGACGTGGACCGTCTCGTACGGCTTGGCGGTGCATGGACAACGTTTCGTGGGACACGTTTGAAAATCCACGAAGTGTCAGTTGTTTCGGGTCAGGGGATACCCGGATCGGTCGACGGACTCGCGGTGGCGTGCGGCGAAGGTGCGGTCGAACTTCTAGTGGTACAGCCCGAAGGCAAAGCGAAGCAAGAAGCGAACTCCTGGAAAAACGGTGCTCGCGTAACTTCTACCGATCGATTGGGTCAATGACCGAGCCAGCAAAAAAGAAACCTGTTCGCAAGCCTTCAGATGTAGCGGGCGTTGCTGCTCGTCAACTTGCCGCCGAGGCGCTTCTCCGGATTGAGCGCGATGGCGCCTATGCGAACATCGTGCTTTCGCCACTTCTCGATTCGAGTGGTCTCGAACAGCGAGATAAGGGATTTGTCACCGAACTGGTTTACGGAACGACGCGCATGCGTCGGTCATGTGATTGGTTGGTCGACCGGTTTCTTCCCGATCCTGAACGAGTCGACCTCGTTGCTCGCACGTGGCTGCGGCTCGGGGCATTCCAGCTGGCCTTTTTGGGCACGCCGCCGCATGCAGCGGTGAGCGCCACGGTTGAGGCCGCTCCGAAGAAGATCGGTGGTCTGTGCAACGCCGTATTGCGCAAAGTAGCGACATCGTTGCCGGTGGTTTGGCCCTCTGACGAGGTTCGGCTGTCCCAGCCCGATTGGTTGGTCGCTCGGCTTTCCGAGGACCTCGGGAGCGAACGAGCAATTGCGGCCCTCGAAGCAATGAACGAAGCAGCATCGGTTACGACCCGAGACGATGGATACATCCAGGACGAAGGGTCACAACTCGTGGCCGCTGCCGTCGACGCAGAACCCGGCGACTTGATTCTCGACATGTGTGCAGCGCCCGGCGGGAAGGCGACAGCGCTGGTAAGTGAAGGAGCGGTTGTGGTTGCCGCGGACATGCGGCCGTCGAGGTTGACGCTGTTGTCGAGCAATCGCGATCGACTCGATATCAGTAGTACCGATATGCACATCGTGGGTGCCGATGGAACATCGCCTCCATTTCGAAGCAACAGTTTCGATCGAGTGCTTCTCGATTCACCCTGCTCGGGTCTCGGAGCGCTTCGTCGTCGTCCCGACGCGCGCTGGCGCATCACCCAAAACGACATCGACACACTTGTTGAAATCCAACGCCGGCTTTTTGCCCAAGCAGTTGATTTGGTTCGACCGGGCGGTGAGGTTGTGTACAGCGTGTGCACGATTACGTCACCAGAAACGCTCGGACTCGATGAATGGGCCGCGAAGAACTATCCGCACCTCGTCGCTCGACCACTTGAAGTCGATCCGTGGACGACATTGGGCCGAGGTGCAATTCTGCTTCCGCAGGATGCGGGAACCGATGGCATGTATATCCTTCGCCTTCGGGTGCCTGGTAATGAGGAAGTAGCGAACCAATGACTGACCATGCTGCGATGACGACACCGACTGCAGGTTTGTTGGCCAAAGTGCTGACGGTTTCCGATGGGGTTGTTGCGGGAACTCGTGAAGACAAGAGCGGAGCGGCACTTATTGATCGCCTCACCGCCGAAGGTTTTGTGATTGCCGAACACCGTGTTGTTGCTGACGGAATTCAAACTGTTGGTGAAGCAGTTTATGAAATGTCTGAAGGGTTCAATGGCCTCGTCGTAACGACCGGCGGAACTGGTTTCGGGCCGCGCGATCTTTCGCCCGAAGGCACGCGCATGGTGCTCGATCGCGAGGCTCCTGGTTTCGCCGAAGCGATGCGTGCAGTAAACCCTCTCGGTCGACTCTCTCGAGCGGTCGCAGGTACCCGCGGTCAAGCCCTAGTCGTGAATACACCTGGCTCAACTTCTGGTGCCATCGAGTGTCTTGAAGCCATTCTCGACGTCATCCCTCATGCCATTCGATTGTTGGCCGGGGACTGAAGAACGCCCTCACGAACTCTGTGTGACTGGGTGGCGTTGGTTTCGGACTGAACCGGTTCGGGGCGCAGCCGGTACGATCGTTTCATCGCGATCATCTCAACTGACGAGGCCCGCATGGGCCAGGCGATGAGCGCCGCAGCAACCGTTCGGCGGCGTGTCGCTCCTCGTCCTTGGGTCGGTGCTGTCGTTGTTCCGGCGGGCCAATCCACACACATGGGGTTCGAAGGCGCAACCGACGGACGTGAGGGCCCTCACGCTGAAGTCGTGGCACTTGCCGCTGCCGGTGATGCTGCGAAAGGTTCAACGCTCTATGTGACGCTCGAACCTTGCTCTCACCACGGACGCACGCCGCCTTGCGCTGAAGCGATCATCGCTGCGGGCGTCGCGAAAGTTGTCGTTGGTGTCGCCGATCCCGATTCGAATGTCGCAGGAGCAGGCATAGCTCTTTTGCGCGAAGCCGGTATCGAAGTTTCTGTTGGTTGTCGCGCAGACGAGGTTTCGCAGCAACTTGCTCCGTATCTTCATCACCGCTGCACCGGTCGACCGTTCGTTGTTCTTAAATTGGCCTCGACGCTCGACGGTCGAACCGCAGCGGCTGACGGTACCTCTCAATGGATCACTGGCGAAGAAGCTCGACTCGACGCTCATCGACTCCGGGCCGACAGCGATGCAGTGCTGGTGGGTTCTAGAACAGTCCATGCTGACAATCCGGCTCTGACTGTTCGACTGCCAAACGATGAGCGTCATGCCGATGACACCGAACCGCTTCGAGTGGTTCTGGGCTCGGCGCCATCCGACGCTGCAGCGCAACCGTGTGTCGAGCTCTCGGGCGACTTAGGCACGATCCTCGATGACTTGGGTAGCCGTGGGGTGCTGCAATTGATGATCGAGGGTGGAGCCGCGGTAGCGAAGGCTTTTCACGAGGCCGGTTTGGTCGATCGCTACGTTCTCTATATGGCTCCAGCGTTTTTCGGCGGCGACAACGCCCAAGGCTTGTTCGCCGGTCATGGGGCCGACTCAATAAACCAGTTCTGGCGGGGTCGAATTGTGGACGTGGCTCGTGTGGGGGACGATCTCCGACTGGAGATTGAGGCCTGATCATGTTCACCGGAATCGTTGAAGAACTCGGAACCGTGGCATCTCGTGATGGCTCGCGCTTGCGCATCAACTGCTCGAATGTGCTTGAAGGTGCGTCCATCGGTGATTCAACCGCAGTGAATGGCTGTTGTCTGACCATCGTGGCTTTTGATGCCAAACATGGTTGGTGGGAGGCCGACGTCAGCGATGAAACCTTCGATCGCACCAATCTGGGGGCACTCGGCGCCGGCGATCCAGTAAATCTTGAGCGCCCAGTGCGACTTGCAGACCGGCTCGGCGGTCACCTCGTGCAAGGCCATGTCGATGCCGTCGGTGAAGTCGTTCGCCCTGTTCCTGACCTTCAGATCCGCATGCCTGCCTCGCTGCTGCGTTATGTAGTCGAGAAAGGTTCGATCACCGTTGACGGGATTTCACTCACCGTTGTGAAACCACTCGACGATGGCTTTACCGTTGCAGTCATTCCCCACACTTCTGCAGTCACGACGCTTGGCCAGAAAGGTCCTGGTTCGCCAGTAAACCTCGAAGTCGATGTCATGGCGAAATACACAGAACGTCTTATCGAAGCGCAACTTGCTTCACTCAGCCGGTCCGAGGAGGACTGATGTCCAAGCACGAACGTTCCGATTGGTCCGAGCACTTCGCCACCATTCCCGACGCCATTGCTGCGATTGCTCGCGGCGAAATCGTTGTCGTTGTCGATGATGAAGATCGAGAGAATGAAGGAGATCTCATCATGGCGGCCGAATCGGCCACCGCCGAGAAGATCGCGTTCTTCGTTCGCCACACCTCAGGCGTTATCTGTACGCCTCTTACTGGTGAACGGCTCGACGAACTTGAAGTTCCGCTGATGGTTCGTGACAACACCGAAGCGCAACGAACGGCATTCACCTATTCGGTTGACTATCGCCACGACACATCAACCGGCATTTCGGCTGCTGATCGCGCGGCAACCATTCAAGCGCTCATCGATCCGAAAACTCGTCCGGGCGATCTTGCCCGACCGGGTCATATCTTCCCGCTTCGTTACGCCGAAGGCGGCGTGCTGAAGCGTGCAGGCCACACCGAGGCCGCAGTTGACCTTGCGCGCATGGCAGGGATGTATCCCTCAGGTGTTCTATGCGAAATCGTGAATGACGACGGCACCATGGCGCGGGTTCCTGATCTTGTTGAGTTTTGCAAGACCCATGATCTTCTGCTGATCTCGATTGCCGAGCTCATTCGCTATCGCCGCCAGAACGAAAAACTGGTGAAGCGCATTTCCGAAGCGCGTATCCCGACCAACTGGGGCGACTTCACGTGTTACGTCTACGAAAATGTTCTCGATGGGCAGCAACACATCGCGCTCGTAAAAGGAGCGGTACAGGGCGAAGACAACGTGCTTGTGCGAGTTCACTCGGAATGTCTCACGGGCGACGTCTTTGGTTCTCTGCGCTGCGACTGCGGCATCCAGCTCGACAAAGCCATGGAACTCATCGACGACGAAGGACTCGGCGTCGTTGTGTATCTGCGGGGGCATGAGGGCCGAGGTGTCGGGATTGGTCACAAGATTCGCGCCTACTCATTGCAGGACGCTGGTCAAGACACTGTTGAAGCAAACGTAAGCCTTGGACTTCCTATCGATTCACGGGAGTACGGCATCGGTGCTCAGATCCTCGTAGACCTTGGCATCACAACGATGCGCGCACTTACGAACAATCCCTCGAAATACGGCGGCCTCGATGGATTTGGTCTCGACATCGTCGAGCGCGTGCCGTTGGAAACAATTCCGAATCCTGAGAACATCGCGTACCTTCGCACCAAGCGCGAAAAGATGGGTCACATTCTTAAGGGGCTTGACTGATGTCTTCGAATTTTCGCGCAGCGAACTCGCTTCCGAGCAACGTCGATGGCGCAGGAGTTCGGGTTGGATTGGTATGTGGTCGCTGGAACGACCACATTACGAACCGACTCATCACAGGTGCCGAGAACGCGCTCGCTGTTCACGGTGTTTCTGAAGCCGATGTGCTTCAGTTGTGGGTGCCAGGAGCCTATGAAGCGCCGATGGCGGCAAAAGGCCTTATCGACAGCGGCAAGGTCGACATGGTGGTGTGTCTCGGCGCGGTGATCCGCGGTGAAACATCGCACTATGACTTTGTGGCCGGTGAATGCGCACGCGGAATCATGGATGTGCAGCTTGCAACCGGGGTGCCAGTCATCTTTGGCGTCCTTACGACCGAAAACCTCGAACAAGCACTTGCTCGTTCATCCGACGAGGACAATAAGGGCGAAGAATGCGTCCGCACCGGTTTAGAAATGGTCAACCTTCTGCGAACAATCGCAAAGTAAATCGCGCTTAACCGATTGCGGCGCCAAAAAGTTTGCCGATGATCATCGTTGCAGCCATGGCAGCGATTCCGCCGCCGACTACTCGAAGCATGGGACGTAATGGGGCTGCATCGCCGGCTCGAGCTCCGGCATAGCCGAGTGCGATCAGCGCAAGCACCGAGACGAACAGCGTCGTGAGGATTCGAGAACCATTCGGCGCAAATATGGCGGCCAGAAGTGGAAGTGCTGCTCCGATTGCAAACGCTGCCATCGATGACCAAGCGGCCTGAAAGGGTCGGGCGCGGGTGGATTCGGTGAAGCCAAGTTCCTCACTGAGGTGAATTTTGAGAGCGTTGTGGGCGGTGAGTTCGACTGCGACCTCTCGGGCAAGGTCGTGTTTCAAGCCCTTCTCTTGGTAGATGGCAGTGAGTTCAGCGAGTTCACGCTCTGGGGTGTTTTCTAATTCCCACACCTCTTTGGCGATATCTGCCTCTTCTGTGTCGCGCTGTGAACTGACCGAGACGAATTCGCCGAGGCCCATCGAAAGTGCCCCCGCAGCAAGTCCTGCAACGCCGGCGGTGAGAACGGCAGTTCTGGTTGAATCAGCCGCTGCGACTCCAAGAATCAGTGCAGCGGTGGAGATAATGCCGTCGTTGGCCCCAAGCACCGACGCTCGGATCCAGCCTGTTCGGTGGGTGTAATGACGCTCGTTGTGCCGTGCCATGAGATGAGCCTACGGCGTGTTACGCCATTTACGAACGGAAATGGGTTTCGACCTTGCCTGAGGTGGACGGTAGGTTGGCCTGATGCTCAAGCTCGTTCTGCCCAAGGGATCGCTGGAAAAAGCGACACTCGAACTTTTTGAAGCCGCTGACCTCAAGGTGTCGCGCGATTCCTCCGTCCAGTACAAGGCAACGATCGACGACCCACGAGTCATCGACGTTCGCATCCTCCGGCCGCAGGAAATTCCGGTCTACGTCGCCGAAGGCCTGTTCGATCTCGGAATCACCGGCCGCGACTGGATCGAAGAGACAAGCTCAACTGTCGAGTCATTAGGCGAGTTGAAATATTCCAAGGTCACCAGTAATCCAGTTCGCATCATCGTTGCAGCGCCCAAGGATTCTCCCTACGAAAGTGTCGCCCAACTTCCCCAGGGCGTTCGGGTATCAAGCGAATATCCCGAACTCACTCGCCGATATTTCGCCGACAAGGGAATCAATGCCGATATCAAGCTTTCGTATGGAGCGACCGAGGCAAAGGTTCCCGACATCGTCGATTGCATTGTCGATATCACTGAAACCGGGAATGC
>CAMAYJ010000049.1 GCA_945862505.1 Bifidobacterium breve
CGAAAGTCGTAGCTACGCCAATGGCGAAACAGTGCGGAAGTGCAACCTTGACTTAGCCCCCGAAGCGCCTTGGCGCTGTCCCGAGAACTGTCCGAGCTATGAGCGCCGGCTGGTGGACGTTGATTGGCAGCACGGTTCGTTGATTATTCCTCCGACGCCACCAGAGCCTGAAGCAGAGGGCATCGCCGAACTGCTCGATGCGGCCGAAGACATCGTGAACGCCATTGGCCCTCAGGTGCTTGCCGATCTAGAGGCCGAGCAGAAGAAAGCCAACAGCCGGATGGGTCGACTGAAGCGGAAGTTCCGGCGTTCTTGATAGATGGACCCGTGATTGCATAGCTAGTGTGGGGCCTCCACGATCCGACTTCTCACGGAGGTTTCTCTATGAATGCCAAGGTTCGTTACTCGATCGCGTCGGTCGCTGCTGCTGTCGAGGCGATGATTCTCGTGACCGCTACTGCTCGCGGGGCTGGGGCGTCGCTGCCAGCGGCGGCTACCTTCCCCTACACCGGTTCGAACCAGCAATACACCGTGCCTGCTGGAGTGTGCGGCGTGCGCATCCAAGTGGAAGGCGCCGCCGGTGGCGGCAATTACTTCGCTGAGGCTGGGGGACATGGTGGCACTGGGTCAGCAGAATTTGTCGTTCAGCCCAATGATGTTCTGACCGTGGTCGTCGGTGGACGCGGCAGTTACACACCGGATAACAACAACACTTGGTTTCCCGGAGGGTTCGGCGGAGGTGGTCAGCAGTCGGACCATGCGAGCGGTGGCGGCGGCGGCGCAACGACTGTTTTGTCCGGGGTGACACCGCTGGTGGTAGCCGGCGGTGGAGGCGGACGGTCCATGCTCTCGAGCGGTTCTGCTGGAAATGGCGGCGATGCGGGTCAGTCCGGAACTAGCGGAGCTCCTGGATCTTTCAATTTGGTAGTGGTCGGTACCGGCGGCGGGGGCGGAACGCTTCTCGCTGGTGGGATATCCGGAACGCCCGGGGGCAACGCGGGCGCCAGCGGCATCGGTGGCGACGCCACCGGTTCGAACTCGGCCAGCGCTGGTGCTGGCGGCGGAGGTCATTTCGGGGGAGGGAGTGGCGGCAATAACGGCGTGTATTACGGCACGGGTGGTGGGGGTGGCGGTGGTTCGGGCTTTGTTGCCTCTGGAGCCACAAATGTCGGCACCTGGGCAGCGCACACGGGAACTGCTGATGGGTCTGCGGCAATTACGCCGACGACGGAGTGTCAGGTAGCGACGACTACTTCGACCACCATCCTCGGCACTGACCCCAACGCTCTGGTTCCTGCCTTCACCGGTTAGATCGAGGCGCGCAGACTGGCCGTAATTTCTCCTATGCGGGTAGGATTATTTCCGTGTCTTCCCCCCAGTGGCTAGTTGATCGACGTTCCGCAGCCGTCCATACGGACCAGTTCGCCATGCCTTCCTCCGAAGAAGAGGTCTGGCGCTATAGCCGTGTTGCCGATGTCGACCTAAGCCAGTGGGCCATCGTCAGCGATCGATCCGAGGGCGTTCCCGCTGAAGCCGCTGCGCTTCTCGACTCCCTGGGTCATCTCGCTGGCACTGTTGTGGTCCGAAACGGCGCAGTTGTTGCGTCTCGGCTCGACGAAGCGCTTGTGGCGAAGGGTGTGTACGTCGGCTCGCTCGTTGACGGCCCCGATGCGCAGAATTCGCTCGGTGTTGTCGCCGATGGCGGGCCCGATGTGTTCGGCCGCCTCAACGATGCCAACTTCCTTGATGGCGTGCTCGTGCATGTGCCCGCCGGTGTCACCGTCGAAGCACCGATCGCCATTATCGATTGGATCGACATCGATGGTTCGGCGGTTTACCCCCGCCTTGTTGTGCGGGTTGGTGCTGATGCTGATGTGCGCGTTCTTGACTGGCACGGCTCGGCTGACGTTGCTGCATTTGTTTCGCCACTTGTTGAACTCGATGTTGATCGCGCTGGTCGCCTTTCCTACGGCAACGTGCAGTTGCGAGGTCCGCGGGTGTGGCAGATCGCTTCGCAGGTCAGTCGTGTTCTCAATGACGGAACGCTGACCGCATCACATGCCGGACTTGGTTGCGACTACGGCCGCATGCGCACTGATTGCGAACTCATTGGCCGCGGTGCAACGGGCAACCTCAGTGCGGTGTACTTCGGTACCGGGTCGCAAACGCTTGATTTCCGTACCTTTCAGCATCATGCGGCGCCTGATACGAACTCGAACCTTTTGTTCAAGGGCGCCGTTGGCGGGCAGTCACGTTCGATCTACACCGGTCTCATTCGCGTGGAAAAAGACGCACGCGGCACGAACGCTTTCCAGACCAATCGCAATCTGAAACTTTCCGACACTGCCTGGGCGGAGTCAGTGCCGAATCTGGAAATTGAAACCAACGACGTGAAATGCAGTCATGCATCAACGGTTGGTCCCGTTGACGAAGAACAGGTCTTCTACCTAGAAAGTCGTGGCGTACCGACTGAAATCGCCGAACGACTGATTGTTGCCGGATTCTTCGACGAAGTTCTTGAAGAGTTCCCGGTCGCTGCTGCAGTGCCATTGATTGCGGCCGCAATCGATGAACGACTCGATGCAGGGGTGAACTCATGACGCTCGAACGTGTTTGTTCCGTCCAGGATGTTCCCGACGGCGAGGTTCGACGTTTCGATTTTGGGTCTGTTCGAATCGCTCTCGCCCATATCGGCGGCACCTTCTACGCAATCGGCGATCGTTGCACCCATCTCGATGTCTCACTCTCCGAGGGTGAAGTCCACGCCAAGACCTGTGAACTTGAATGCCCGAAACACGGCAGTTGCTTCTCGCTCGAGACTGGCATCCCGAATTCGCTTCCCGCGACCAAAGCTGTTCCGACCTATGTCGTGCGCATCGACGATGCCGACGTCTACGTGGAGATCGACTGACATGGGTGAACTTCGAATTCAAGGACTTACGGCCGAAGTTGCTGGCCGACAAATTCTCAATGGTGTTGATCTTGTTGTGAAGTCTGGCGAGGTCCATGCCGTGATGGGACCCAACGGCGCAGGTAAGTCGACGCTTTCACATGTACTCATGGGCAAGCCCGGTTACACCGTCACTGGTGGCTCGGTCACGATCGACGGTGTTGATCTGCTAACGCTTCCGACCTACGAACGAGCCAAGGCTGGTTTGTTCTTGGCCATGCAGTATCCGGTCGAGGTTCCTGGCGTAAGCCTTGAAGAACTCCTTACCGAAGCGCTTTCGGCGCTGGGTCGTGACGCGTCAGTCGTTCACACAACTGTTGCTGCGGAAGCCGAACGTATCGGTTTGGCTACTCGACTTCTTGATCGTCCCGTGAATGTCGATCTCTCCGGTGGCGAGAAGAAGCGCAACGAAACGATGCAGCTCGCGGTTCTTCGTCCCAAGTTCGCCATTCTCGATGAACTCGACTCTGGTCTCGACGTCGATGCCCTTCGCGCATGCTCGCGTCGGGTCGAAGCGGCGACAACCGAGTTCAATCTCGGCGTTCTTGCCATCACCCATTACTCACGCCTTCTCGAAGAGTTGAAGCCCGACGTGGTGCACATCCTCGCTCAGGGTCGCATCGTTTCTTCTGGCGGTCCAGAACTTGCCGATGAGCTCGAACGCACCGGTTATGCCGAGTGGGTTGAAGAAGAGGCTCCGGCAGCGGCTGACCCCTTTGCCGATCCGTTCGCATGAGCCCTCGAGATCGCGTCCTCTCTGCTGAAGAAGTCGCTGATCGTTTAGCGAGCATTCCTGAGTGGGAAATGGTCGACGGGCATCTGCACCGCGAGTTCACGTACGCCAATTTTGCTGAAGCCTGGGCCTTCATGAACAGAGTTGCTCCGATTGCTGAAGAGCTCGATCATCACCCGAATTGGTCCAATGTTTGGAACAGCGTTGTGATCGATATCACCAGTCACGACAGCGGTGGCCCAACCGAACGATGCTTCGCTTTGGCAAAGGGCATCGACGGAGTCGTCAGTATCTGACAGGATCGGCGCCATGGCGTCCAACCTTCCCGTCGTTCCACTCGATGAGGATGTTTATTGGGCCGATCCCTATCCGATACTTGCTGAGCTGCGGGAGAACCATCGCACGGCGGTGACGCCAGAGGGGATCAAAGCGATCCTGCGTTGGGATGACGCCGAAGAGATAAAGAAGCGACCGGAGTTCATCAACGAGGGACTCGAGTACATCGAGGCTCGTGGCTTTAAGCCGGGTGATCCGCTTTATGAGTGGCGGCGGTATTCGATTGGTGCGCTGAATGGCGAGGACCACCGTCGTTTGCGCGGCTTGGTGAATCGAGCCCTCACCCCAAAGTCGGCCGACAAAGTTCGTCCGGTTGTGCGCCAGCATGTGCGGGATCTTCTTGAACGTCATGCCGATGCTGGTGAATTCGATGTGCGCGAACACATTCGTATTGTTCCGTTCCTTTCAATCGCCTCGTTCCTTGAGATCTCTCCTGCGGAAGCGGCGGAGGTCGGTCAGAAGATGCAAGGTGGTGGTGGCGACGCGTTTGGCCCAAACGTCACTCAGGAGATTCGCGATCGCGCCAATGCAACGTTTGCCGCAGCGATGGAGTTCGTAGGCCAACTCGTTGAAAGTCGTAGAGCAGAACCTCGAGACGATCTTCTCACTCGTCTGATCGAAGCAGAAGAGAACGGCGACCGACTTAGCAATGAAGAACTCATTGTTCTGTTCACGAACATCTTCGCTGGAGCGATCGAAACGACCTCAAGCGTGATGACCTCGATGTTTCTCGAGTTTGCTCGACACCCTGAACAGCTCGAACTTCTCCGATCGGATCCCGACGGGTTAGTTCGTGGCGCGGTGGAAGAGGTTTTGCGGTTTCGGCCTGGGTTCTATGCATCGGGAAATAAGACGACAAAGGCCACCGAACTCGCTGGACTGCAGTTTGAAGCAGGCGAAGCGGTCACCACGATCATCGGCGGCCCAAACCGAGACCCGCTCCGCTACGAGGACCCGAACCGTTTCGACATCACTCGTGACCCCACCATGTGGTCGTTTACGTTCAGCATGGGCCCACACTTCTGCCTTGGGCAGGCCTTGGCTCGAGCCGAACTGCAAGAAACGGCCCTAGCGATTGCGGCGCATACCCGGAACCTTGAACTCACTGGCGATTCGAAGTGGTTACCGCGAGTGATGGTGAATCATGTTGATCGCTGCCCAATTCGTTACGAGTTCGTCCCGTAAACGATTCAACGCACAACGAATGAGTCAGGCGGAAGCTTCTTCGATGCCTTGAGCGAGGGTGTTCCAGGCAAGCGTTGCGCACTTGATACGAACCGGGAACTTCACGACGCCACGAAGTGCTTCGAGATCGCCGAGTTTCACATCGGGTGCATCGATTGGTTCGGCGGTCTCTGCACCTTCGAGGGTGTTTTCGTGAATCGACATCATCGCTTTGAATGCGCGAGTGAGTTCGTCGATTTCGGCAACAGACTTTCCCTTGACTGCAGCCGACATCATTGATGCTGACGACTGGCTGATTGAGCAGCCCTGACCTGAGATGCGAATATCGGCTACGCCACCGTTGGAGTCGAAGTCGAGATACAGCACGATTTCATCGCCACACAGAGGATTAAAACCCTCGACGCGAAGTGCGGGAGGGGTTTCAAGCTCGCCGCGGTTACGCGGGTTGCGGTAGTGGTCGAGGATGATCTCTCGGTAGAGGTCTTCGAGGCCGGGCATTGGCGGCACTCCCTGTGCGTGGGGTTGTTGTGAGCGTAGGGGACTAGAGGGTGAAGAACGCGCCAGTTGCGTCGAGGGCGTCGGCGAGGGCATCGATATCGGTCGTGTCGTTGTAGACGTAGACCGAAGCGCGGGCGGTGGCGCCGATACCGAGGAGTTTCATGAGGGGCTTGGCGCAATGGTGTCCGGCGCGAACACAGACCGCGTGTTGGTCAAGAACCTGGGAGATGTCGTGGGGGTGCAGGCCATCGAAATCGAAACTGAACACGCCGCCACGTTCGGCGGGGCTTGATGGTCCGTGGATGTTGATGCGATCGCCGAACCGTTCGTGGAGCGTAGAGATGGTGTATTCGGTGAGCGCTATTTCGTGGGCTCGCACGTTGTCCATGCCAACACCATTAAGCCATTCAACCGCAGCACCGAGCCCGATGATTTCAGCAATGGCGGGCGTGCCAGCCTCGAACTTCCAGGGCAGTTCGTTGGTTGTAAATCCGTCGAGACGAACATCGCGAATCATTTCGCCACCACCGAGGAACGGAGGCATCGCTTCAAGAAGATCTTCGCGTCCGTACAGAACGCCGATGCCGGTGGGTCCGCACATCTTGTGTCCGGAGAACGCAAGGAAGTCGGCGCCGAGTTCTTGCACGTTCGTTGCACTGTGGGGCACGGACTGGCAGCCGTCGATCATGCTGATGGCGCCGGCTTTGCGAGCAGCGTCGGTAAGGGTGCGAACGGGGTTCATGGTGCCCAGAACGTTGGACATCGCTGTAACGGAAAGCACCTTGGCGCCGTTGAGCAACGTGTCGAGATCTGTGAGATCGAGGCGGCCCTCGTTGTCGAGTGGGATCCAACGAAGTTCGATGCCAATTTCCGCGACAAGCATGTGCCACGGAACGATGTTGGCGTGGTGCTCCATGTGACTGAGCACGACGACATCGCCGGCAGAAAGATTTGCTCGTCCCCAGCTCTGCGCAACCATATTGAGAGCTTCGGTTGCATTCTTGGTGAAGATGATTTCGGAGGACGACCGCGCGCCAATGAAATCGCGAACAAGTGCTCGAGCGAGTTCCATGCGGTTCGTGGCTTCTTCAGCGATCATGTAAACGCCACGATGCACATTCGAATTAATCGTGCGGTAGTAGTCGTCCATTGCATCCAGAACCGCAAGCGGCTTCTGCGAGGTGGCCGCTGAGTCGAGGTAGACGATTGGTTTGCCGTGTACTTCGCGCGAAAGGAGCGGGAACTGTGCCTTCATTGCGGTCCCGTCGATGGGGTCGACGCTTACAGCCATGCGTCGTATCCCTCGGCTTCGAGCTTGCGAGAAAGTTCGGGACCACCTGATTCGACGATTCGGCCGTCGATAAGAACGTGCACAAACGACGGATTGAGTTCGTCGAGCAAACGTTGGTAGTGAGTGATGGCGAGAATACCGAGTTCGGGACGGGCGGCGAGAACTTCGCGCACGCCCTTGGCGACAACACGCAACGCGTCGATATCGAGACCTGAGTCGGTTTCGTCGAGGATTGCGATTTCAGGCTGAAGGATCGCCATCTGGAGAATCTCGTTGCGCTTCTTTTCGCCGCCGGAGAAACCCTCGTTAAGGTAACGATCGGCGAATGACGGATCCATATCGAGACGCGTCATCCAGTCCATGATTTCAAGCCGCAGCTCGAGCATCGAAAGATCGATGCCGCGTCGTGCTGACCAAGCCTGGCGCAGGAAGTTCAGAACAGAGACGCCCTGAATTTCTTGCGGGTATTGAAAGGCGAGGAACATGCCGGCCTTGGCACGAACGTCGGTGGGCCATGCGGTGACGTCGTCGCCCTTGAACAGAATGCGGCCCGAGGTGACTTGATACTCGGGGCTTCCGAGGAGTGCGGAAGCGAGGGTCGACTTGCCAGAGCCATTTGGGCCCATCAGGGCATGGACTTCTCCGGTGCCGATGGCGAGGTCAACGCCGCGCAGGATCTCGACAGGGTTCTCGCCAGCCGTGGCGACGTGGAGATCCTCGATAGCAAAGAGGGGGGACATGAACCGCAGTCTAGAACCTCTGAGGGATTCGCACTACCGCCGTAGGAGAAATTACGAGGCCTGTGAAGAGGGTCACCAACCCCGATCGACCCACTCCTGCAGATTGGGTCGTTCGTAGCCAATGGTGGTCCAGTTGCCGTGGCCGGGGAGCACGATGGTGTCGGCGCTGTAGGTGAAGAGTCGTCGGTCGAGTGAATCGATGATCGTGGCGAAATCTCCACCTTCGAACGAGGTGTTGCCGGGGCCGCCGGGGAAAAGGGTGTCGCCCGAGAACATCAGTGGGCTGCCCTCAAGTGCGAAACACATTGATCCGCGAGTGTGTCCGGGCGTGGCGATCGTGCGAAGACGAAGTCGGCCAACCTCGATGACGTTGTCATCTTCCAAAATGCTGTCGTAGGCCTCGAGCATTTCTGAATCGGCAGCAGTAACAGCAACGTCGTATCCGGCATCGCGAACCGCGGGAACGGCCTGAATGTGATCCCAGTGTCCATGCGTTTCAATGACTCGACGAACGCCGAGGGCCGAGCACAACTCCAAGAGCCGCTCGTGCTCATTGGCCGCATCGATGAGCACACCATCGCCGGTCTCGGTGCAGCGGATGACGAACACGTTGTTGTCCATGGGTCCGACGACGACGGCATGGACTTCGTAACCAGTTTCGGCAAGTAGCAGCGTCATTTCCACATTCTCGCAGGGGATTGGTTGCTGAGGGGTACCGCTGGGTCATGGGAGCAATCGTTTGCGAGCGGTTCGGGCCGGCAAGGCCATCCTCGTTCCCTGACGCCCGAGACATTCGCCCGAAGATGTGCCGCCTCTGGGCTGGTTCGGCTAGAACTACCCCCTGCGGCAAATGCCGCGACGACCTAACCGGCGGGGGATCCACCCCCGTTCGCTACCGGAGGCCACCGCCATGAACTTCGCCTTCTCTGAAGAGCAGGAAGAGCTTCGCAACATCGTTCGCCAGTTCCTTGAAGCAAAGTCTTCAGAGGCTGATGTTCGTGAGCAGATGGACACCGAGCGCGGTTACGACCCCGTCGTGTGGGCACAGATGGCCGAGCAACTCGGTCTGCAAAGCCTCACCATTCCCGAAGAGTTCGGTGGCCAGGGTTATGGCTACGTCGAACTCATCGTTGTTCTTGAAGAGATGGGCCGCTCCCTTCTGTGCGCGCCGTACTTCTCCTCAGTAGTTCTTGCTGCGAACACCGTGATGCAGTCCGGTGACGACGCTGCCAAGGCCGCAATCCTTCCGGGTATCGCATCAGGCGAAACCATCGCCACCGTTGCGTTCACCGAACCGAATGGTCGCTGGGACGAATCCGGTATCGAAGCAACCGCCAAAAACGACGGCGGAACTTGGAAGATCAACGGCACGAAGTCCTATGTCATCGACGGTCACACCGCGAATGTGATCATCGTTGCTGCTCGCACCGCCGCTGGCGTAAGCCTCTTCTCGGTTGCTGGCGATGCTGCTGGTCTCACCCGCACAGCGCTGGCCACCATGGATCAGACCCGCAAGCAGGCCAAGCTCGAATTCGCCAATGTTGAAGGAACGCTCATCGGCACCGATGGTGCTGGCTGGGATGTTCTTTCTACTGTCCTCGACCTTGCTGCTGTTGGCCTTGCGGCCGAGCAGGTAGGTGGAGCCCAGATGTGTCTCGACATGGCAGTTCAATACGCCAAGGATCGAGTGCAGTTCGGTCGTCCGATTGGTTCGTTCCAGGCCATCAAGCACAAGTGCGCCGATATCCTTCTCGAGGTTGAATCAGCCAAGTCCGCTGCGTATTACGCCGGATGGTGTGCTTCGGAACTCAACGACGAACTGCCTGCAGTCGCATCGCTGGCCAAGGCCTATTGCTCCGATGCGTATTTCCATGCGTCGGCCGAGAACATCCAAATTCACGGTGGTATCGGCTTCACGTGGGAACACCCCGCACACATGTACTTCAAGCGTGCGAAGTCCTCGGAACTTCTCTTCGGTGATCCCACCTATCACCGTGAGCTTCTTGCTCAGCGCATCGGCATCTGATCCGCTGACGTCGGCGACGAGAACATCGTGATCGTCGTCTTCGTCATCCTTTCCGCAGCAGCGGTGCTCGTGATTGGGCTCGTTGCTGTTGGACGACTTGCGGGCCAGCTCGCCGGACAACCTCGTGCCGCGGTTTACGATCGGGCTGAAGCGGTCGACTTCGTGGCCGACCTTCTTCCCGACGACGTCACGGCACAGTTGACCTACGACCAACTGGCGCAACTGCTGCAGTGGCATCTTGACTACCTCGAAGAGCGTGGTGTGGCCCGGGCTCAGGGTGTTGAAAATGTAGCGAGTGGACCGCTCATCGCCGCCGAAGATGATGCATTGGCATTCGTGATCGGAAAGTCGACCGAAGCCGGCCTTGAGGTCGACGACGTTTGGGTCGTGCAAGTGATCCAGGGCAACGAGAACTACCTCGAAGCCATCGGCGCTATCGGCGCTGAGCTGTCGATGCCCGAAGACCCAACCGGCAAGTAATCGCCGGTAAAAGAACGGCCGTTGGTTCTTCGCCGTCTACGATGACTTCATGCATCGTCCGACGAAGTTTGAACACAACCGTTGGGTGGGCGACAAGCGCACGCAGGTCGTCTACGACGTCGACAACATCAATGATCCGTCCATCATCGAAGAACTGATGGAAGCCGAGACCTTCATTTGCTTCGGACCAGACACGGTCAACGAAGCTCGCAACCGTTGTTACAAGCCCTACAAGGGCAATGGCAGCGGTCTCGTAGACGTCGAAAGCTGATTGACAACGACCGTGGAGAAACTCTTTCGGTCAGGCGACATTGAACTTGCAGGACACTTAGCGCGGCCGCGAATTGCGCCGGGCACCTCAGTTCCAGGGCTACTGATCTGTCACGGCTTTCCGAATCTGAATCAAGGCGGCGCGCTTTCTGCTCGATCCTTCCCGGAACTTGCTGAACGCATTGCCACCGAAATGGGTTGGATGGTGCTGGTCTTCAACTTCCGTGGCGCGGGCGATTCCGATGGCAATTTTTCTTTGCACGGATGGCGCGACGATCTCCTCGCTGCCGCTGCGTTCCTGCGCACCGTCGAAGGTGTTAGCGGTGTGTGGGCCGCGGGTTTCGGAAGCGGTGGCTCACTTTCGATCGTCGCTGCATCGCTTGACCCGGAAATCCGTGGTGTCGCGGCAATGGGTTCGCCTGCCGATTTCGATGATTGGGCCAATCACCCAAGGCGCCTTCTGCAACACGCTCGTGAAACCGGAATCATTCGCTCCTCATCGTTTCCGGAGAATTCCGATGCGTGGTCGAAAGAGATTCGTGACGTGCGCGCTGTTGCCGCAATCCGCACCGTTGCGCCAAGGGAAGTTTTAATTATGCACGGATCAGAAGACGAGGTTGTGCCGGTATACGACGCTCGTGTGCTGGCCGATGCTCACGGAAGCGCCGACCTTCGCATCATCGAAGGCGGCGCGCATCAGTTGCGCCACGACCCTCGAGCGGTTGCCGTGTTGTTGGGTTGGCTTGATCGACAGCGAGCAGCGGCCGCCGCCGAACGTTCGGGCTGAAACTCAGAGCCGAAATGGATCGATCGATTCGGTGTCGATCCCGTGTTCACCAATTACTGAAGCCACAACGGATGCATCGATGACTCCGTCGGCCGCAAGCGCCGAGAGGACAGCGATTTCGATGTTGGCGGCATCGACCTCGAAGAATCGGCGCAATGCTTCGCGAGTGTCGGAGCGACCGAAACCATCGGTGCCGAGCGAGACGAACCGCTTCGAAACGTACGGGGCGATCTGGTCGGGCACGGCTTTCATGAAGTCGGTGACGGCAACGATGGGGCCGGGGGCATTGCCGAGTTGATCGGTGACCTGTGCAACTCGTTGTGGTTGTGTGGGATGGAGTCGATTCCATCGTTCAACGGTGAGGGCATCTTCACGCAGTCGCTTGTAGGAAGTGGCGCTCCAGAGTTCTGCGCCAATTCCGCGAGCGGCCAGCGCGGTTTGCGCTTCGAGAGCGCCGCGATTCATTGTTCCCGAGAACACGATGGTTGCCTTGGCTTCGAGGTCCGCAGGAGCATCGGCCCACCTGTAGAGACCGCTCATGATGTCGTCGTTCGTAACGTGTTCGGGGCGCACGGGCATGATCTGGTTCTCGTTATACGCGGTGAGGTAATAAAAAACGCTTTCGCCGGCTCCGCTCGGCCCGCCATACATGCGCTGAAGGCCGCACTCGACAATCGTGGCCAGTTCGTAGGCAAACGCAGGGTCGTACGCCTGGCATGTCGGAACAGTGGAGGCCAGAACAAGGCTGTGACCGTCCTGATGTTGCAAGCCTTCGCCCAGCAACGTGGTGCGTCCCGCTGTCGCGCCAATGATGAATCCCTTTGCTTGTGCATCGGCGGCGGCCCAGATGAGATCGCCAACACGCTGAAACCCAAACATTGAATAGAGCGTGAAGAACGGAACCATTGGAACGCCACGAGTCGCGTAACTCGTGCCTGCGGCAGTGAAACTCGCAAGCGAACCAGCTTCGGTTATTCCCTCTTCGAGGAGTTGCCCGCTTTTTGATTCAACATAGGAAATCAGCAGTTCGTGATCGACGGGCTCGTAGAGCTGTCCTTGTGACGCATAGATCCCGAGTTCGCGGAACAGAACTTCCATTCCGAACGTGCGCGCTTCGTCGGGGATGATGGGTACAACTCGAGGGCCGAATTCTTCGGAGCGGCAGAGACCACGAAGCAGGCGAGTGAATGCCATCGTGGTGGAGACCGCTTGGGTTCCTGAACCCTGGGCGAACTCCTCGTAGACCGCTGGGTCGGGGAGGGTTAGCGGGCGCCGGATTGCTAACGAACGACTGGGAAGAGGTCCACCGAGTTCAGAACGACGTTGCGCGAGGTAGAGCGCTTCCGGCGAATCGGCCGGTGGCCGATAAAACGGTGGAACGTCTGCATCGATGACTGCGTCGGGAATCTGATCGGTGAGTTGCAACCGGTCACGGAACTCAATGATCTGATCGTGGCTGAGTTTCTTGATTGAGTGCGTTGCATTGCGGCCTTCGACAGTGGAACCCAAGGCCCAGCCTTTAACGGTCTTGGCCAGAATGACGGTAGGAGCTCCCGTTGTTTCTGAAGCTGCTTTGTAGGCGGCATAGACCTTCTTGTAGTCGTGCCCGCCGCGTGGCAGCGCACGCAGCTGATCGTCGGAAAGGTGATCGACGAGTTTGCGCAGGCGCGGGTCGGGGCCAAAGAAATGCTCACGGATGTAGGCGCCGCTTTCGATGGCGTATCGCTGCCATTCGCCGTCGAGCGTTGCATTCATTTTGGCGACGAGAACGCCGTCGACATCTTTTGCTAGCAACTCGTCCCATCCGGCGCCCCAAATGACTTTGAGCACATTCCAGCCGGCACCGCGAAAGACTGATTCAAGTTCTTGGATGATCTTTCCGTTACCGCGCACTGGTCCATCGAGGCGTTGCAAGTTGCAATTGACAACCCAAATCAGATTGTCGAGTTGCTCGCGGGCGGCGAGCGAAATTGAACCCAGCGTTTCTGGTTCATCGGTTTCGCCATCGCCCAGAAAGCACCAAACCTTTGACGCTCTGGTGTCATCGATGCTGCGGTTGTACAGGTATTTGGAGAATCGGGCTTGATAGATCGAATTCAGCGGGCCGAGTCCCATTGAGACAGTGGGGAACTCCCAAAACTCAGGCATAAGCCATGGGTGCGGGTAACTCGAGAGCCCGCCTCCGCCGATTTCTCGGCGAAATCGCATCATTTGGTCTTCGCTTAGTCGGCCTTCGAGGTATGCGCGCGCGTAGATGCCCGGTGATGCATGGCCTTGCAGGTACACGTGGTCACCGACGAGTGCGCCTTCTTTGCCGCGGAAGAAATGATTGAACCCAACTTCGAGCAACATTGCAGACGACGCGTAGGAAGACAGATGCCCACCGATTCCGTCGGCTTCTTTGTTTGCGTAGGTGACGGAGATTGCCGCGTTCCATCGCAAGTACTGACGAATGCGCTTTTCAATCCCTTCGTTGCCAGGGAACCATGGCTGTTCTTCAACGGGGATGGTGTTTATGTACGGAGTGGATACCTCGGCCGGTGTACCGATTTGTAGTTCTCGCGCGCGCTCGGTGAGGCGGGAAACCAAATATCGAGCTCGCGTTTTACCAGCGCTGTTGACGACAGCATCGAGAGAGTCGAGCCATTCCACCGTCTCGCTTGGATCGGAATCGGGTAGTTGGCTAACAAACTGGTCAAGGTCCACGAGGTGCCTTTCGAAAACTGCGTTTCCCCATGATGCCCACATCAACGTGTTACCGGCAGGTAGGAACGTTGATTTTGTGTGAATGGTGGATGTCGGGTCTTTGCTCTGACCTGTGCGACGCTGAATGCGTGACAACAGTCGTGTACACCGATGGTGCGTGCAGCGGTAACCCTGGTCCCGGCGGATGGGCCTGGGCGGTTGTCGATGGCGGATTCGCCAGCGGCGGCGAGGCCCACTCGACGAATCAGCGGATGGAGATCATGGCGGCCTTCGAAGCGGTGAAGTCGCATTCGGGGCTGCTCGAAGTTGTGAGTGACTCCACCTACGTCGTCCACTGTTTCCGCGACCGTTGGCATGACGGTTGGAAACGAAGAGGGTGGAAGAACTCTCAACGCAAGCCCGTGGCCAATCGTGATCTCTGGGAGCCGTTCATCGACCTCGTGTTGAGTCGTGGCGATGTCACTTTCCGCTGGGTGAAGGGTCATGCCGGTGATCTGATGAACGATCTGGTCGACCGCCTTGCCGTTGAGGCAGCAACCACGCAACGCGAAGCCTCTGGATCGGAACGACCAACCAATCTTGGGCCGGCCGACACCTTTGGGACCGGGGAAACTGCGCGCGGAATCGTTGATGATTCCCGGGCCTACCCCGACGACGACCAGCTTTCGTTGTTCTGATCTGAGACCAGCCCGCCGAATGCGGTACCGCTGCGCTGATCCCCGTATTCTCTGCAGCCATGGACATCAATGGAATCTCAGCAATCGTCACCGGTGGCGCTTCCGGCATCGGTGAAGCATGTGCACGTCAGCTCGCCGCTGGCGGAGCAAAGGTCGTTATCGCCGATCTCAACGACGAAAAGGGCAATGCACTCGCAACCGAAATCGGTGGCGCATTCGCTCATGTCGACGTGTGTAGCTCCGACGACATCAAGGCCGCCATCGGAATGGCCGAGGAAATGGGCCCGATCCGAGCGCTTGTGAATTCAGCGGGCATCGGTGCCGCTAGCCGCACGATTGGCAAGGACGGCTCGTATGACTCGGCGTTCAACCTCGACTACTGGCGCAAGGTGATTGACATCAATCTCACTGGCACCTTTGACTGCATCCGACTTGTGGCCACCGCCATGGGCCGCACTGAACCCGTGTCTGCCGACGGCGAACGCGGTGCGATCGTCAACATGGCTTCGGTTGCCGCGTTCGACGGTCAGATCGGACAGGCCGCTTACTCCGCTTCGAAGGGTGCCATCGTTGGCATGACCCTCCCGATCGCTCGCGACCTTGCGGTCGTTGGTGTCCGCGTGAACACCGTTGCTCCTGGTCTGATCGACACGCCGATCTACGGCGAAGGCGAAGGCAGCGAAGCGTTCAAGGCGAATCTTTCGAAGGACGTTCTCTTCCCTAAGCGTCTTGGATACTCGAGCGAACTCGCCGCCATGGTGCTCGAACTCGTTACGAACTCCTACATGAACGCCCAGACCATCCGCGTCGACGGTGGAGCTCGCCTCGGCCCGAAGTGATCGAGACCTGATCTTGAACAGGGACTCGGCCTCAGGGCCGGGTCCTTTGTTTTTGTGAATCGACTGACTACGATCGTACGCATGTTCGTAGTGGGAATAGATCCGGGGCTGACCCGTTGTGGTTATTGCGTTGTCGAAGCGCGTGAAGGCGCTTCGCCTCGAGTCGTTGCCCTGGGCGTCATGCGCACATCGCCCGAAGACGAAGTGCATCACCGGCTCGCCGAACTTCAATCCGAATTGCGTGCGCTGCTTGCCGAATTTCCTGTGACTGCGATGGCCGTTGAACGAGTGCTGTTTCAAGTCAATGTGCGCACCGCAATGTCGGTGGGGCAGGCCAGCGGCATCGCAATGGTCGAAGCCGTCAACGCCGGTTGCGAAGTTGTTCAGTATTCGCCGAACGAGGTCAAGTCTGCAGTGGCGGGTTGGGGCAATGCCGACAAAGTGCAGATGCAGCAAATGGTGCAGACATTGCTCGGCCTCGCCGAACCGCCGCATCCGTTCGACGCGGCCGACGCAGCCGCACTCGCGTTGTGTCATATCGCTATGGCGCCAATGCGCGCGGCAGCTAATCGAGCCGTAGCGAAAGCGGGTGCCTGATGATCGGTTCTGTTCGCGGCACATTGCTTGAACGGTTGCCTTCGGGTGAAGTCCTTGTTGAGGTCTCCGGAATCGGGTACCGCGTCATCGTTGCGCCATCAACAGCGGCATCGCTCGGCGAAACCGGATCCAAAGTCTTTTTGCACACACATCATCACCGCCGCGAAGACGCTGAAACGCTCTATGGGTTCCCATCATCGGAACAACGAATGGTTTTTGAAGCGCTGTTATCGGCCCATGGGGTTGGACCAGCCATGGCGCTCGGCATCATGAGCGTGCACTCGCCCGCGGCGCTGGTGCGCGTCTTGGCCAACGACGACATCGATGCGCTGTGTCTCGTGCCCGGGGTCGGCAAGAAGACCGCTGCTCGCTTGCTTATCGAACTCAAGTCGAAACTCGAAATTCCTGGTCTTGATCTAACTGCTGGCTCCGTTTCGGCTGATGGCACGGGTGTCGGGTCATCGTCGGTTGCCGATGTCCGCAGCGCTCTCACCGAACTTGGCTACGG
>CAMAYJ010000050.1 GCA_945862505.1 Bifidobacterium breve
GCAATGGTCGACGGGGTGATGTCGATCTTCCAGGTCTTCTACGGAATGACGCGCACCGGTTTTCACACTGGCCCAGTCGGCACCAACCTTTTCGACGGCG
Source organism: Bifidobacterium breve (assembly GCA_945862505.1). GTDB lineage: Bacteria > Actinomycetota > Acidimicrobiia > Acidimicrobiales > Acidimicrobilacustridaceae > Acidimicrobilacustris. The sequence goes on from CAMAYJ010000050.1 coordinate 101, forward strand.
GTGCCCCGTTCTACAACGTCTATGAAACTGCCGATGGTAAGCACGTCACAGTTGCGCCGATCGAAGCAAAGTTTTATGCGCAACTCTTGGACAAACTCGAGATTGATCCCGCATCGCTCCCCGACCAAAACGATATGAATGGTTGGCCAGAGATTCATGCTCGGTTTTCCGAGGTCTTCCTCACGAAGACTCGCGATGAATGGTCGGCACTCCTTGAAGGCACCGACGTCTGTTACGCGCCGGTGCTTTCGTTCGCAGAAGCAGAACAACACCCACACAACGTTGCCCGCGGCAACTTCGTGCCGGTTGAAGGTTCAGTTCCGCAGTTGCTACCCGCACCCCGACTTAGTCGCACGCCTGGGGCTTTGCGCCCGACCTACGCGTACCCGGGTTGCGATACCGAATCGGTTCTCGCTGAATTTGGCGTTGCCGACGACACAATCAGCGCCCTCGCCGCAAGCGGCGTTATTGCTTGGTGACTCCGATCAGCGCGGACTGATCAGAATCCTCTCAAAGGTGACCGTTCCCGGTTCGGAAAACGCGATCGACTCTGGCGAGGGACAAACCGCCGCATACCTGTTCGTCACCAACGAGTCCGGGGGACAACTCACTATCAGAGGCGCACCGCGCAACGCTCGGGGTTCGCGAATCAACCGATCCCCAAGTTGCACTTTGAACTCATAAAGGGGCTTATAGAGAAGATCAACGGCCCTGGAGATCAGATCGTTTGACGAAGAGGATTCAAATTTTGCAACAACGAGTGAATCGACGGAACCGAGAGGTATCGGAACTCGCTCATTCGAAACTACTGACTTAGAGGTAATCAACTCTGGCGATCCGCACCTATCTTCAGCCTTCACCCACTTCTCCCACGAACCATCCCGGTACTCCAGTGACCATGAGCAGGTAAGCGAAAGTTGGTAGCGAGGAGGAGTCCAGAGCGAGAGACGACCGTCGATGTTCTCAACGTAGTCAGAGTTAATAAGGACTGCGTCACCAGCGCCTCGCCGCGAGAGTGCTTCTGTATTGAATTCATCGAGATCATTCGCGTAGACGTGATAGGTCTGAAAAATTGGAACTGGTTTCCACGGCAGTTCATACGCCCAAACCAACGTCGTCTCGAATGGGTCAACCTGAATTGACGAATCACGCAGCGCCTCAAGCATTTTTGGACTCAGTCCATAGGCCTGTTGAGCTGCGCGTCGAGCCTCTTCGGCCTTGCGATCAAACGTGACATTGGAGGTCAGTAGGTTGAGATTGTCCAACCATCTGTTCGTCGAAGCGGGCCAATCATAGAGACCTCCGAAACTCCCAGCGGAAGGCCGCTCGCCTATGTAAATCCCTACACCAGCGACTAACGGAATCATCAATAGTGTCAATTTGCGAACCGTCATCTTGACGGGGCTCAAAAGCCACAGCCACATCGGGAAACACAACCCACTCGCATCAAAAAGGCGAATCGGTCCCTCTCGAACGAAACCAGTTTTTAGTGCGGAATAGAGGGTAAGCAACACCAGTAAAGAGGAGGCGATCTTGACTGTGATCAACCAGTCGGTCGTCTGCAGCCTTCGAACCAACAGCACGACACTCGCCATCGAGAAGCCTCCGAACAAAACAAGCGAGAGCGGTTGATGCTGGCTTAGTGACATGGCGTCGGAGAATCCACCAGCGATCGACAGCGAAAATTTCAGCCATGAGACGAATCCGGAGAGCGAATGTTCGGAGAGAACCCAAAGCGCAAAGAACCAGCCAGCGAATGAACCGAAAATCAGTCCAATTGTCTTCGGAGTGCGAAACCAAACCAACGACGTGAATACGAGACCAACGAAGGCGAAAATGCCTAATGAGATCTTGAACTGCAAGATGAATGCGACAGGAAACGTGAGCACGAGAATCGTCTTCCACGACTCGATCACATCTTTGGTAGCTCGATCGATAAATAGGAGAAACATTCCAAATATGCTGGCTAGAAATACTTCGTTGATCGCGACCTGAGAAAAAACGGGAACGACGGCGAACCCCATGAGTAGAAGTGATGTCCGTTCAGAAAAGGTTCTGCACAAGAGTTTCCAAACGACAGCCACGAAAAAGATCGATACTCCGAGCAGAAAGACAATTGATGTCGCCATCAGCGTTCGGCTCGTAACGACATTCGAAGACGTCCAACCCCATGGTCCATAGGTGAAATCCAAGTCGGTCCCCCACCGCAAACTGGATTCACGACCCAAAAGCAATGCCGTCTCCCAACTGGGGTCTAGCCCCACCGACGGAAGCCCGTACTCCCGCGAGGCAACGAAGAACACCGAGACGCCAAGCACCAGACGGCGCAACAATCGTGCATTCTGGTTTTCACTTTGCTTCGCCACGCAGGTCCCGCCCTTGCTGACTCTCGCACCGCTTAACGCTCTAGCCGGTTCAGAGTTGAGATGAGAAGTGAGAGCCCGAGGAGGGAATCGAACCCTCGACATCCTGTTTACAAGACAGGTGCTCTGCCGACTGAGCTACCCGGGCGGAAACGGAGAGGCTAGGCGACGCGTACTCCCCGCTCCACACCGGTTCTCCACCGACACACTCCGAGGTTGAAAGCGGCAGAGATGAACAGAACCAACCGTTGGTTAACCAGCAGCAATTTCGGCAGTGATCTCTGCCTCGAGCTCATGCTTCAGCACCTTGCCGGTGGCGTTGTAAGGGAGCGCATCGCGGAAGATCACGTGTGTGGGCACCTTGTAGCGAGCAAGTTCCGCGCTCACCCATGTCTTTACGCCATCGGCATCGAGCGCTGAACCAGGCTTGAGAACAACGACTGCCGCAACTTCTTGGCCAAGCTGATGATGCGGCACACCAACGACAGCGGCCTCAGCAACTTCGGGGTGCTCCTCAAGGCGATGTTCGATCTCTATTGGGTAAATATTCTCGCCCCCGCGGATGATCATGTCCCTCATGCGGCTTTCAAGGAACAAAATGCCGTCGGCAATTCGCCCATAATCACCGGTGCGATACCACCGCTGCGCATCGAGTGCTTTCGCTGATGCATCGGGATTCTCCCAATAGCCAAGGAAGACCACCGCGCCGCGAACGCAAATTTCGCCCACCTCGCCGTCATCAACAACAGCGCCGCTCTCGTCACGAATCTCAAGTTCACACATTGCTTCGACCGTGCCAACCGATGCCGGCCATTCGTCCATCGTGAGTCCGCCCAGACGTGAACCAGAACCGAGCGTTTCGCTCATGCCATAACCAACGCCCAAACGAGCCTGAGGAAGTTTTCGAGCCATTAGGCGGAGTAACTCTGGCGAATACGTTGCACCGCCGCCGCCAACAGTGACGACGCTTGACGTGTCGTACTTCTCGAAATCGGGGTGTTCAAGCAACCGCCAGAACTGTGTTGGAACCGCGCTCCAACCACCAACGGAATGTTCCTGAGTGAGTTGGAGATGCGTTGTTTCATTCCACGAGCCAACAGGCGGGAATACCAACTTTGAACCCGTGTAATGAGCAGTGATCAGCGGGACAACGCCGGAAACGTGAAACAACGGACCAACCATGATGCTTGAAGGCTGTTTCGGCGCGGGCGCTCCCGGGGCCGGAGCGGGCTGTGGCGCGAGCACCGCTCCAACTGCACCAGCAAGCGTTGCTGCCGACGGGAAATGCACGAAGTTGCGATGCGAAAGACATGCTGCTTTCGGTCGACCCGTCGTTCCACTTGTAAACAGCAACACCGCGGGATCGTCTTCATCGATCGCAACATCTGGAAGCGCCGGGTCGTCTACGCGCGCAGGCCCCAGCAGGTGATCGAGTTCGGAAAGGTCGTGAACCTCGACATCGTCGGAGAGCCCAGCTTCAAGAAGGCGCTTCATTCGTGGACCATCCGCGAAAACCAGGCGGGGCTTCGAAAGTTCCACACCGTGGAGCAACTCAGATGGAGTCCACCAACCATTCAGGCTCGAAACGATTGCTCCGCTTGCCAAGGTGGCCCACCAGCCAATGACGTACGACGCCACGTTCGCTGACGCAAAAGCAACACGATCGCCCTTCACAACGCCACGCTCTGCGAACCACGCCGCGACCCGTGCCGTCGAAGCCTGCACGTCATTGAAGGTCAGGGTGATTTCGGGAAAGACCAGATTGGGAAGATCGCCGTGGCGAGCAGTGAAGGCAGTGAGGACTTCACGAATGTTCCCGAGACGGTTCTTGAAAACCTTGCAATCGACCCCGAGCACCAGTTCGGTCGAGATCTCAAACGGGGCGCCCGAAGCAAACAACGCATCTGCTCCTGCCGGCGGTTCCCAAACCCACGTTGTGCCAGTCATTGCATTCTCCCCCACGCAGTCAGAAGGGTGATGGTGGTCGCCCTGAGGCGTGAGCGCAACTATCTCTGGCGATGGCTCGGGACCCTCAGCCCCGGTAGCGTCCGGACATGAGCATTCTGGGGAATCGAGTCGTCCGGAAAGAAGATCCGGCCCTTCTCACATCAGGAGGCACCTACGTCGATGACATCGTCATCGACGGGGCTCTCCATGTCGTTTATGTCCGATCGATGGTTGCCCATGGAGAGATCACCTCGATCGATATCGACGAGGCCCGCAACGCGCCTGGTGTTGTCGACATCGTCACCAGCGCCGATCTCACCATCGGCGATATCAAACCATTCATGATGCTGAATCAGCTCCTCACACGCCCAGTCCTGGCTCGAGGACGCGTCCGGTACGTCGGCGATCCGATCGTCGCCGTGGTTGCCGAAACGCGAGCCGCCGCTGTCGACGCTGCTGAACTCGTAATCGTTGACATCGAATCGCTCCCAGCAATCATCGATCCCCGCGACGCGCTTTCCGAAGATTCAATTCAATTGTTCCCACATGTCGGAACAAACATCGCGATGCACGCAGAGCACCGCGGCGATCCGATTTCCTTTGATGATTGCGATGTCGTTGTCACACAAACAACGATGAATCAGCGTCTCGCTCCTGCACCGATCGAAAATCGCAGCGCTATCGCCTGGTGGGAAGACGGACGACTGGTACTTGAAATCGGTTGTCAGGGAACGCACCCCATTCGCAACACCATCGCGGAAATTTACGGACTCGAGCAGGATCAAATGCGAGTCATCTGTCCCGATGTTGGCGGAGGATTCGGCGCAAAGGCTCATGCCGCCCCTGAAGCGGTGGTACTCGGCGAATTGTCACGACGCACTGGCCGACCTGTGCGATGGACCGAAACTCGTTCCGAAAACATGACCGGCATGGGTCATGGCCGCGGACAAATTCAAACCGTCACACTCGGCGGAACCAAAGATGGCGATCTTCTCGCCTATCGAATTGAGATCATTCAAGACGCGGGTGGCTACCCAAACATGGGAGCGATCCTTCCGTACGCAACGCGCATCATGGCCAGCGGCGTTTACGACATACCTGCAGTGCAGGTGTCATCCCACTCGGTAGCCACCAACACCACGCCAACCGGTGCTTACCGGGGCGCCGGCCGACCCGAAGCTTCCGCGGCACTTGAACGCGCACTTGACCTGTTCGCCGATGAAGCGGGGCTTGACCCCGCCGACGTGCGTCGTCGCAACTTCGTTCGTCCCGACGCCTTTCCTTTCACCACTCCGACAGGTACGACCTACGACAGTGGCGACTACGAAGGGTCACTTGACCGAGCACTTGCCACCGCCGGTTACGAGGATCTGCTTGCTGAACAAGCACAGCGCCGAGCAAACGGCGACCCTCGTCTTCTGGGTATTGGAATCGCGACCTATGTCGAGATCACCGGTGCTGGCGTTGGTAGCGAATACGGCTCGGTCGAAGTGTTGGCAGATGGATCGGCCCGCGTTGTCACTGGCTCGAACCCTTACGGCCAAGGGCACGTCACGGCATGGTCGATGCTGGTCTCCGATCAAACCGGCATTCCGCTCGATCGGATCGAAGTCGTCTACGGCGATACCGATCTCGTTCCCACCGGCGAAACCACGGGTGGATCGCGATCGCTACAAATCGCCGGTAGCGCTGTTTTCGATGCCACACAGAAACTTGTCGAAATAGCGCGACAACGCGCGAGTGAACTTCTTGAAGCAGACCCTGCCGACATCGTGCTCGATACCGTCAACGCTCGTTTCCATGTTGCCGGGACACCAGCGGTGAGTATTGGTTGGGAAGAAATCGGGGCCACATCGATCGCGGACGAGAACCAGTTATTCGCACTCTCTGACTTCACCGCAAGCGGACCGACGTTCCCGTTTGGCACACATATTGCAGTCGTCGAGATCGACTCCGAAACCGGCAAGGTTGAACTCCGACGAATCATTGCGTGCGACGACGCCGGTGTCATTCTCAATCCGCTCTTGGTCGATGGCCAAGTACACGGCGGCCTTGCTCAAGGAATTTCTCAAGCGTTGTTTGAAGAAGTTCGCTACGACGAAGTCGGCAACCCACTCAGCACCACGCTTCTCGATTACCTCATGCCTTCAGCGGCCGAGTTTCCGCCTTTCGAACGAGTGGAGATGGAGACGCCGTCACCGATCAATCCGCTCGGCGCAAAAGGTATCGGCGAATCGGGAACCATCGGATCGACACCAGCGGTACAGAACGCCGTCGTCGATGCTGTTTCCCATCTCGGGATTCGACATATCGATATGCCCCTCACGCCAGAGCGCGTATGGCGCGCAATAAACGGACTCTGACATGCGTATCGGTCTCTTCATTTCCGAAACCGGTGTCCATGGTTCCTCGATCGAAGATCTGGTTGAAACGGCAACTTGGGCAGAAGCAAACGGCATCGACACCGGGTGGGTTCCGCATATTCCGTGGAGTCTCGACGCGCTCACAGCACTCGCAATTGTCGGTCGCGAAACCTCGCGCATCGAGCTCGGCACTGCCGTTGTTCCGACCTGGTCGCACCACCCCTACGGGATGGCGCAACATGCCCTGACAACGCAGGCTGCCTGTGGTGGTCGCTTGGCATTTGGTATTGGGCCCTCGCATCGCAACGTTGCCGAGAACTGGTACGGAGAGAACTACGACGCCGTTATTGAACATGTTCGCGACTACGTCAGTGTTCTTGATGCGTGCTCTGCCGCTCAGATCGAAGCAAACGAAACAAATGGCGGGCCCGGAGGAATGGGCGGAACGGTTTCGTTTGCCGGCGACCGCTACACCGTTCAGTCGTTGCTCGATGTTCCGGGCGCAACACCCGTTCCGGTCTTCCTCGCTGCACTCGCACCACTTATGTTGAAACTCGCTGGCGAGCGCGCGGCCGGCACCATCACTTGGATGTGCGATGAACACACGCACTCCACTCATGTTCTTCCCCGACTTTCTGCAGCCGCAGAGGCGGTCGGCCGACCCACTCCGCGCGTCATCGCTGGACTTCCCGTAACGGTCTGCGACGACATCGCCAAGGGGAAAGAACTCGCCGAGCAAAAGTTCGGCATGTACAGACATATCCCGAACTACGCACGAATGCTTGAACTGGGCGAAAGCGGATCGCCGTCTGAAGTCGCCATCATCGGAAACGAAGAACAAGTCGCAGAGCGATTGGCGTCCTATGAAGACTCGGGAGTCACTGACCTCGCTGCGATGACGTTTGCGGTCGGCGACAACGATGTCGAACGTTCGGAAAATGCCGAACGAACTCGTCAGTTACTCGCCAACCTCGCCCGAAAAAATCGGAACTAGTTCGCAGCCTTTGCCGCAAGTCGGCGTCGAGTGACTTCGTAACACGCAAGCGCACCTGCCGCCGAAACGTTCAGCGACGCGAGTTCGCCGAGCAGGGGGATGCTTACGACGGCGTCGCAACGTTCGCGGACCAATCGAGAAAGCCCTTTGCCCTCGGCACCCATAACGAGACACACGGGCTCATCGGCAACCGTCAGGTTGAACAGATCGGTATCGCCACCCATGTCGAGTCCGATCACCCAAACGCCTGCAGCACGAAGTTCGTTGATCGCATTGGGAAGACCACCGACAAGCGCCATCGGCAAATATTCGACAGCGCCTGCTGCCGACTTTGTCACTGTGGGTGTGATGTGAACTGCACGATGCTTCGGCAGAACGATTCCGGTAACGCCAGAACATTCGGCTGTTCGTAGAAGTGCTCCGAGATTGCCGGGATCGGTGACGCCGTCCATGGCCAACAAGAACGGTGGCGCTCCATTAGCGCCTTTCCGCTTCGCCAGATCGAGAAGATCAAAATCATCGATCTCATCGGCTCGAGCGAGAACACCTTGCGGCGATTCAGTGCGAGCAACGCTAAACAACTTTGTACGCGTCACTTCGCGCACCGGAATTTTCATGTCGTTCGCAAGATCAGCAATGTCTTGCAAGGTTTCGTTGTTGTCCTGATCTTCAGCAATCATGACTTCGCGAACTCGACGCTTACCGGCCAGCAAAAGTTCGCGCACAGCCTGACGACCCTCGACTTGATCGCCGCCAAGTCCTCGGGGAATGGCCTGCCCACGGGCAATCGGACGATCGCCTTCGCCACGGGCACGACGCATCGCACCGGGACGATCAGATTTACGCACTGACGCAGCGGCATGGCGAGCCTGTTTGGCTTCAACCGCTTTCTTTGCGGCCGAAGACATCGGCTTACTGCCCTTCGCCGCGCCTGGCGCCGGAGCCGCCGCCTTCGGAAAAGCTCCGCGCTTTGCCGCGGGTGCACGCTTTGTCCCACCGCGCGGTGCGGCGGCCGCTTTGCGACTGGACTTGGGACCTGCTGACGGACCGGCTTTGCCGCGAGGCGCACCCTTCGAGGATTTCGGACCTGCAGACTTCGCGCCCTTTGCCGCCTTGCCGCCGCTTCGGCCACCGCGTGCTGGGCTCATCGTTCCACCACTGCAACTGCGAAACAGGCGATGCCTTCGCCGCGACCAATCGCTCCGAGACCCTCGGCGCGATTGCCTTTCACCGTGACCGGTGCGCCAACGGCGCCCGAAAGTCGTTCAGCCATTTCGTCACGCCGTGGCGCCAACTTTGGTCGCTCGCACACGACCGCAGCGTCGACATTGCCGGGCTCAAATCCTGATTCGCGCACAAGCCGAGCAACCTCGGTGAGAAGGCCAATGCTGTCAGCACCTGCCCACTTCGGGTCGGTGTCGGGAAAGTGTTCACCGATATCGCCGAGGCCAGCGGCCCCAAGCAACGCATCGGCGCAAGCATGGGCCACGACATCAGCGTCGCTGTGGCCCACTAGTCCGCGTTCACCGTCGAACACCACGCCGCCGAGAACCAGTTTTCGGGCTGGATCATCAGAAAACGCGTGAACGTCGAAACCTTGTCCGACTCGTACCGTCATTTGTTCAATCTACCCGAGGGTTTCAAGGAGAATCGCGGCGATGGCCAAATCATTTGGTCCCGTGATCTTCATATTGGTCGGTTCTCCATCAACTACCACGACAGTTCCACCAACGGCTTCGACCAGTGCGGCATCGTCGGTGGCGCCAGCTGATGTTTCGTGGGCCTCCCGAAGAATGTCGGCTCGAAATGCCTGCGGGGTTTGAACGGCGACCAATGTCGAGCGATCAGGGGTCTCGGACACGATTGATCGACCGGCCTGATCGTGAACAATGTGTTTGATCGTGTCGGTCACCGGGATGGCAGGAATCGCTGCGTCGGCTCCGTTGTGTACCGCGCTGACAACCGACTGATGGAGTTCTGCAGAAGCAAGTGGGCGCGCGGCATCGTGAACGACGATGACAGCAGCATCTTCAGCGATCACCGAAAGAGCAGCGCGCACCGAATCTGCTCGTTCTGCGCCACCAATCACCGCAACATCAGCGGCACCAGACGCGACAAGACTCTGACCTTCACGTTCCTCGCCAGGAGCGAGTACGACGACAACATGGTCTGCGGCGGCGCGACTTACGGCGAGCGAGCGGTCAATCACTCGATCCGCACCAAGCAATTCATACTGCTTTGGGGATGTCCCATAACGACGACCAGCCCCAGCTGCGAGCACGATCGTCCAAACCGGACCATCGGAAGGGACTGCATTATTTGTCGTCATTTTACTGACCATTTCGCAACCATGAGGCAAAGGCTAGGCGCGACACCCCTTTCTTGTTCAGCGAGCAACCGTGCTGCGCTTTAATCGGCGCAGCAACGCTAGAGTCGAAGACGTGACTGATCGCGAACTTCTCACCAGCGTTGAGTTTTTCAAGGGATTCGAAGGCGAACCCCTCGATGCGGTTGTGGGTGCTGCCGAACAACGTTCGTTCGCTCGTGGCGGTGTGCTCTTTACCGAGAACGACACGGCCACCGAAATCTTCGTCGTCGTGTCTGGCCGAATCGCTATCGCCAATCGCTCAGTCGATGGGCGCGAGTCAGTGGTCGCTCTCATGGAGCGTGGTGACCTCTTCGGTGAAATGCCGCTCTTCGATGGCCTTGCCCGTTCAGCCGAAGCCCGTGCCCTTGAGCCATCCGAAGTCATCGCAATTTCCTACGCTCCGCTTCGCGACATTTACCGCGATCAACCGCAGTTGCTCTGGAACGTTGTCGAAATGCTGGCTAATCGACTCCGCAATACCGATGAACAACTCGCCGACTCAGTCTTTCTTGATGTCACCGGACGCACAGCGAAGCGCCTTCTGGAACTTGCAGGTACCGCTGATGAATTCTCACTGCCGATTACACAAGAAGAACTTGCGGGCATGGTAGGCGCATCACGGGAACGCGTTAACAAAGCAATCGCAAGTTTCGTGCGACTGGGCTGGATCGAACAGTCCGAGCGTCGCTATCGAATTACCAATCGCGAACAGCTCGAATTACGCGCTCGCTGAGTTCAGACTTCTGTGAACGTTTCTCCCACGAACTCTTCTGACATCGCCCACAAACGCTTTGCGAGTTCGGGATCGTTCGCGTAGTCCGAAGGAGTAGCGAAGGTGCGGTCGGCAAGGTAGGAACCTGGTTGCTGAAGTGCTTCCGCGCTCGCACATGCCCAGACCTGCGTTGACGCGCCAACATCAACATTGACGAGTGTCGGCATTTTCATACCCGACTTCTTGGCTCGCGATGCGAGATCGCCGAAGTCGTCCTTCGTGAAACTTCGTGCCAGATCGGTCATCACCATTCCAGGATGCACCGCCCACGAGTGCACTCCGAGATCGCCGTAACGACGTTCGAGCTCCGTGGTGAACAAGATGTTGGCGGTCTTTGACTGACCATAGGCATCCATCTTTGAATACTCATGATTTTCAAAGTTCGGGTCGTCCCAAATAATCCCCGATGTGAAATGTCCGGCTGAACTCAGATTGACGATTCGTGATGGCGCGCTTGCCTTCAACAATGGGAGCAAGCGATTCACCAAGACGAAGTGGCCAAGATGATTGGTGCCGAACTGCAATTCGAATCCGTCGTCGGTCTTTCCGTACGGAACCGCCATGATGCCGGCGTTGGCAAGAAGCACATCGAGCCGATCGTGTTCGGCGACAAACTTCTCGGCAAACGAACGCACGCTATCGAGAGAGCCAAGTTCCATCACACCGAACGAAAAGTCGCCACCGGGAACCAACTCAAGCAACTGTTCAACCGCGGCGCGACCCTTGTCTTCAGAACGCGCGGTGATGATGACATTGGCACCGGCCGCACCCAGTGCACGAGCAGACTCTTTGCCTAACCCGGTTGTTGCTCCTGTGACCAGAACGACCTTTCCAGAAAGGTCGATGCCACGAAGGACGTCATCGGTGGTGATTGTGAGTTCTTCGTTCATGTGATGTCCCCCGGGGTCGGCCATTCATCAGGCCAGTTGTCGTTGACTGTAAGCGACCATTGCGGATCGCGGCGCTCGAGAAACGCCATAACGCCTTCGCGAGCATCGGCCTCGCCCATCAGGTGATGGTGAAGATCGGTCTCGGCTCGGTCGACCTGATCGGGAGTCATTGAGAACGTTCCCCACAGCAATTTCTTACTCACTGCGACCGAGACCGGCGCGGTATTCACGGCCATGTCATGAGCAACTTCAAGGGCATGCGGTAAGACGTCATCGTTGTCGAGAACCCGCGACGCCACACCAAGTTCGCGGGCTTCATCGCCGGTGAACGTGCGACCAGTAAGAAGAAGATCAGCGGCATTCGCTAAACCAACAAGCCGTGGGAGTGTCCAGTGACTCATGGCGTCGGGCATGACACCGCGACGGACCTGCACGATTCCGTACTTCGCATCGCGAGCCATAAAGCGAAGATCACAATGCAGGGTGAGGGTGAATCCGACACCAATCGCGTGACCATTCACGGCTGCAACCACGGGCTTTCGAATACGCCATGCCGGAGGGTTCACCGGGTTCGCGCTGAACGCCGGCGCATCAGAACGCTCGAAAACATCTGATCCGCTTGAGAAATCGGCACCTGCACAAAATGCTGGCGGCGTTCCGGTGAGCACGACGACGCGCACGGTGTCGTCGGTGTCGGCCATCCGATAGATGTCACCCAGCGCACGACCCATCGCTCCACTAAATGCATTTCGGGTGTCGGGGCGATTCAGTGTCGCAACCAAAACGCCATCGTCGTGAAGTTCAGCCAATAGATCGTTTGTGCCGGTATCAATCGTTCGCGCCATCAGGCTTCGCCTGAAGCAAGTTTGATCTCACGAATGGTTTCGGCGATGCATTCGTCGCTGATGGGATAGCCCGGGAAGTAGAGACACACCCGATTGGCTTCGTGTCCGAAACGACGAACAATTTCTGCAGCAACTTCCTTCGGCGTGCCAACAACAGCGATCGTGCGCAAGACATCGTCGTCAATCTTCTTTGCCATTCCGGCCCAGTCGCCCTGCTTGGACAACGCATTGAGTTCTGGTTGCAGTTCGCCCCAACCTTCCACGTCAAGCACTGGCTTGTACGAAGGAGTCGAACCATAGAAACCAAGAAGCGTCTTGACGCCGTTCGCTGCTGCGGCAATTTCTTCATCGGTCTGCCCAATGGCACAAATAACTTCCAGAATGATTTCGAAGTCCTTGCGATCGCGACCGGCCTTGGCGAACCCGCGCTCGAGTGCGGGCATCGTGCGCTCGGCGAAATGTCGTTCGGAGTTAAACGGCATCACCAAAATGCCGTCGGCAACCTCGGCCGTCATTTCACACATCTTCGGACCAAGCGCTCCCACCAGTACGGGAACTTTGCCATTGGGGTTCGGGCCTGGATTGAAGTTCGGAGTCATGAGCGTGTGAGTGGTCCATTGACCTTTGAAATCGAACGGTCCTTCACCAGCGAAGTGATCGAGGATCGCTTTGGTCGCACTCACCCATTCGCGCATCTGCGCGACAGGCTTTTCCCAAACTGATCCATAGCGCTTCTGGATATGCGGTCGGATCTGTGACCCGAGACCTAAACGGAACTTTCCCTCGGTGAGCAATTGCAGGTCGTTCGCCGCATAGGCGAGATGCAGTGGGCTCCGAGGGAAGGCCATGGCCACATTCGTCATCAGGTCGATCTGACACGAGGTGCTAGCCAGCACCAGCGGGAAGAACACGTCATGGGCATTTTCAAAACTGAAGAGCCCATCAGCACCAAGAGCTTGAAGTTCCGCCGCCCGCGGCACCGACCCAACCGGTCCGGACATAGCGAGTGAGATATCGACCTTCATGGTTCCTCCAAGAACAAGAAAATGGTGCTTTCTTGTTCTAGCCCGAAGCCAAGCACCCGAACGCAGTTCCAAATAGTGAACGGGCCAATGTCCGGGAATTCCCCTCACACAAAGAATCTTCATTCGAATGAGAGATTTCTTTGGGGCAAATCCTTTTCACCTAGGCTCACCCCATGGCGCAAGCGAAAATAGAAGGGTCCTCCTCCAAAGTTGGGACAGATCGACCCAGGGTTTCGCGAGCACAGAAAACCCGCGAGGTTCAAACCGCGATCACCGCTTCGGCCCTTGAACTCCTGGCCACCAACGGCGTCGATGGCCTCGCTCTCACGAAGATCGCCGCCAATGGTGGGATGTCGAACGGGCCGCTCTACGGACGGTACGACTCTGCCGAAGACGTCGCCCAAGAACTGTGGGATGAGAAGTTACGCGAGCAGTTTCAACGTCTCGTCCGAGAATTCGACAATTTCGCGTCGTCGCCAGACGCGGAACCTTCTGATTGGTTACTGAAGGAACTCGATACTCCTTCCGATCTCACCGCTGGTGCTCTTGAGATCGTCGCCGTCGCCCGACGGTTTCCCCTCCTCGTTGATTCCGTACGTACCGACATCGAATCGCTCTTTCATCAACTCTGCGCCGAACATCCGGAGTTACCTCCGTCCATTTGTTCGCTTCGGTTGACGGTCCCGGCTGGTTGCGTTCTCACGAGCAGATCCGTTCCGAAGTCGCGGCCGGCCTGGCGCTCGATTCTCTTACGGTTTCGCGACAGCGCGCTTGATCCAGCCAATCTGAACCAGCGCGGTCGCACGGCCACACCCGTGGAGTTTTCAATCCCGCTTCCCGATACCGGCGATGCCGGCCTCGATGAATTTGTCGCTGCCGTGATGGAAGTTGTAGCTCGTGTCGGCTTCGAGAAAACCACCGCTCATCGCGTTGCTCGAGCCGCCGGTCATTCCTTTAGCTCCGCATACACACACGTCGGCACCAAAGACGAACTCATGCATATGGCTATTGGCCAAATGATGGACCAAATCTGGCGAACCGGCACAGCGTCGTTTCTTGCCCTCGATGCAGAGGGATACAAGAACGCCATCCTCGCCCTACAGCTCGGCCTGTTGACAGAAGCGAACCGACCCATTCGCCAACTTCGCATCGAAACAACCGTGGCAATGCGTCACCACAAAGATCTCTCCGATGCCGGCCGGAAGCGCACGGCCACATCACTCGCACTCATCACCGATACTGTCGAGAAAGCCGATCCTGCCGCAAGTAACGAAGCAGCTGCATATTGGTATCTCACCGCCGCCAACGGCATCGGCTCCGTCGCACTCAGTCTGCTTACAACAGAATTCCGTGACCTTGACTGGTCACCAGTTGCGGCCGTTGCCTACGAATTAGCGTTCGAGACAACGCTTGCACCATTGCGAAAACTCGCAAAAGCCTGAGGACTTCAGGCTTCTAAGAACGCCACAACCTGACGCCACGCATCGGCGGCATCTTCAGCACGGTGAGCGGGTCGAGATGCATCGTGCACAAACCCATGCTCGGCGCCTTCGTAGGAAACAACCATGACACCGAGTGCTTCGGCATCGGCAACATCTTGTGGTGGCGTGAAGTGATCGGCTGTGCCGATGATGGCGAGGGTCGGACAACGCTCTGGCGATGCCAACGCTTCGATTGGTTGTTGCAGGCGCCCGCCGGCCCAGGCTTCGGGAAGGCGAATCATTCCGTAGAACCCTGCGGCGCGTTTGAAGTGGCCGGTTGCTGCCGCTTTGAACGCCAACATCCCGCCCATACAAAAGCCAGTGGCAACAACTCGCCTACATCCAGTTGCTTCTGCAGCGAGTTCGGCAGTTCTGCGAAGTTCGGCATCGTCAAAATCGGCCATGGCACCAAGGCGTTGATCGACCGAGAAGTCTTCATGACCGGGGAATGGTTCCGGTGCGCACACCACCCACCCGTGGTCGGCAGCGAGTTGCGCGCACATGTCGTCGAATAAGGGGCGCAAGCCCATGATGTCGGGGAACAGAACAACGCCGAGGGTGTTGTCATCCACCGAGGCTGGCATCGCCAGTTCTGCGGGAACACCATTCGCAAGTGTGATGCGCATCAGAACCTTTCAGAATTCAGACGACGCGTTGTGGCCAATTCCCACTGCAGCCACGGCTTCGGCCAGCGTGCCGACGCGAATGGCCTTCATGCCTTCGGGTGGGTCGGGAGCAAGGCGCGGAACGAGTGCACGCGTGAACCCGAGGCGAGCAGCTTCGGCCAAACGACGTTCACCATGAGCAACCTGACGAAGCTCACCACCCAAACCAATTTCTCCACACACCACGAGATCTTCGGGAATCGGTGAGTTGAACCGCGATGACGCCAGCGCCAGTGCCACCCCGAGATCGGCCGCCGGTTCAACAATCTTCACGCCACCAACGGCCAGCGCGTACACGTCGCGCTTTTCAAACGTGACACCGGCACGTTCTGACAACACCGCGAGCAACA
>CAMAYJ010000051.1 GCA_945862505.1 Bifidobacterium breve
AGTTGTTTGTTGAGGTCGTCGCTCAGTCGGGAGAGTTGCGTGGGCGTCGCAGTTGATTTCACGCCGATGGAGTCTCGGTACCACTGATCAGAAAACGCGCCGCCAAAGTTGATGGGTGGAGCGTTCTTGCCTGTGTAATTCGAAAAGAAACCCTTGGCATCGACTGGCGTCTTGATGCCATGCATGCCGAGGTTTGTCGTGACGCCATCGCCGAGTTTGTACCAAACGCCATAAGAGTTGGGTTCGTACGAAAGCACATCAATGAAACCGGGGGCGACGACCAAGTTGCTGGCATCAATTGTTGTCTTACCGTTGATCGCATCAGTGGTGATGAGGGCGATTCGGCTACCGATGAGTCCGACGTTGGCGATTGAGTCGAATCCTGTCGCAGGATCCATCACGCGACCGCCGGAAATGGCCGTGTCGAAAAGTGTCGACGACGGCGGAGGCTTATAGGCCGGGTCGAGTTTGGGTGGAGCAATCTTGGTTGCTTCTTTGACCTTGACTGTGCCGGTTGAAGAACTGGAACCGTCGGAACATCCGGTGGCAACCGCTGCGGCTGCGACGAGTCCGGCCCCGCCCAAGATCAGAAAGCGTCGCCGATCAAAGGGGGATCCCGAAACAGGGATATCGCTGGGCACTGGAGAACGCTACCGGTGTTCGGTACGTGGACGTAGTCGCCCAACGACCGAATTAGGAACTGTGCGCGCTACGCGCCTGATTGTCGGCCGACAACGCCCGTTCCGATAGCTGTGCTCATGCTTATCGCGTGGTCACCGCCGAGTTGTCGAGTGTAAAAGCCGAGTGGGATGGTGATGGTGTGAAGTTCCGCCTATGTCTCGGGTGCAGTGCGATGAGCCACTCTGCGACTGCGCACGATTGTGATGGACCAGGCCTGCAATGGGCGGTGCATTCTCCACGGGGGCAAGGGGGCGATTCACTCGCAGAATCGAACGGTTGCCCAGAGTCGGTCGAAGGTCGCTGGCCCGAGTACCGCTTCGAGAGCATCGATGAGGTGGGCGCGATCGGGAAGTGACTCCATGGCCCATCGGGAGAACATCCCGCAATCCATCCAGGCTGCGAGTTTGGTTGCGTCGTCTCCGAAGGGGAATCCGCCTACCGTCGCGATCACCCTGCGAAACCGTTCCCAATCAAGTGAGGTTCCGAGCGACCGGGTCGATTCGGCGAGGGTCGCGGGTGTGACGGGCCACTCTGCCGAAGTCCCTGCTGGGTGCAGCCCAACGATGTGTGACCATTCCAGTCCGGGCTGATGCAGGGCGTGACGCACAATGACTTCGAGCCACGCGGCCACAACGAAGTTGGTCATTGGTTCTGTTGGGGGTGATGTGGGGAGCCCAAGTGTGCGCCGACACGCATCGGGGACTCGACCTTGTTGCGGTGACATTGTTGGCCCGAACCATCGGAAGTCAGCCTCGTCGTCCAAGACAGTGACGGCGCAACCATTTCGACTCACGACATGAACAACTGTGTGATGAGTGGGGAACGTTCCTTCGTTCGTTGGATTGGTGATCTCGGCCGGGGCGCGAACACCCACCGCAGTGATGGAATCGGCCGCAGATCGGCCAAGAAGGGCTGTGACCGGGTCGGTGGAGTCGAGTTGATGAATTTCTGTGATGACGTCACCGGTATAGGTGATGAACATTGCAATATTTGGCGACAACGATTCGAGGTCAAGCGTGAGTTGGGCCAGGGTCTCGACAGCAATGGCTGTGGTGTGCATGGGACGATCTCTCCGCGTCGGTTGACGGCGGCGATCGGTACCGGGTGATCGCGATCCCTCAATGCAATCTTGCGGCTTCCCGAGAAAGAGGCAAGGGCTATTTGGCCGCTTACGCGAAAGGGAGTGTGTCTTGGTCGCTAGGTGGGAATAACCGATAGAGCATCGCCTGCAAAACTAACGCCGTTACTCGCGTGTCGGGGAGAGCTCGGTGGGCGCTGGGGTGGTCGATTCCTAACGCCGCCGCGCACGCGGCAAGCGAATAGCCGCCGTTGGCGGGGAGAACGTGACGAGCTAGTTGCAGGGTGCACAAAGCGGGTTGATCTGGCAAAGGTGTCTGGGTCCGCGCGTATTCGGTACTTAAGAAGCCAGCGTCGAACGAAAGATTATGCGCGACGATTATTGCTCCTTCAACGCGCTCGGCGAGTTCTTCTGCGATCTTGGCGAATGTGGGTGCGCCGACTAAGTCGGCGGCGCTGATGCCGTGGATGTGTGTGGGGCCAGGATCGCAGCCAGGGTCGACAAGCGTCGACCACTCATCTATGAATGATCCATCGGATGCGCATCGGACAACAGCGATTTCGATGACGCGATCCCGATCGGAACTGAGACCAGTGGTTTCGACATCGAGAACCGCAAACGGAAGGACGGGTGGTTGCTGGGACCACTCACGCACGTTCACACCTTGAAATGTTGATGGCTTCGGACTCACAGTTCTCACGCTAGATCGTGAGTCCGACAGTCAGGTCACTGTTGCCGATTTAGGAATCGAGAGGACCGTCAAGCAATTCGGTGACGACGGCAGCGATTTCACTGCGCTCGGATCGAGTCAACGTGACATGACCAAAAATCGGGTGACCTCGGAGGGCCTCGATCACCGTGATGATTCCGTCGTGTCGGCCGACGCGCAGGTTGTCGCGCTGGGCGACATCGTGGGTGAGCACAACGCGGCTGCCTTCGCCAAGGCGACTAAGTGCGGTCAGGAGAACTGGGCGCTCGAGGTTCTGGGCCTCATCAATGATGACGAACGTATCGGTGAGGCTTCGTCCACGGATGTGGGTGAGGGGGAGGACCTCGAGGAGTTCGCGATGAATTACTTCATCGATAACTTCGGGACCAGTGATTGCTTCGAGGCCATCGAGTACTGCCGCAGCCCATGGGCTCATCTTTTCGAATTCCGAACCGGGTAAGTAGCCAAGGTCCTGTCCGCCGACGGCATAGAGCGGTCGAAAGATAACAACGCGTTTGTGACTGCGTTGTTCTAAAACGGACTCCAACCCTGCTGCGAGCGCGAGCACGCTTTTACCGGTACCTGCAGGGCCGCCCAGTGACACGATTCCAATGGATTGATCGGCGAGAAGATCGATGGCGATGCGTTGTTCGGCCGACCGACCGCGAACATCGAACAACTGGCCATCGCGACGAACAAGGTGCAGGGACTTGTCGGCGTGAACACGAGCAAGTGCAGATTGCGAACCAGCGTGCATCACAACACCGGTATGGCAAGGAAGATCGCGGGCTCGTTCGTCTTCAACTGTTCCGAGTTCGAACAATTCATCGATTAAGGAGCTTTCGCATGCAAGTTCAACGATGCCGGTCCAACTGTCGTCGCGGGCGAGTTCGTTTCGGTATTCATCGGCATTCAGGCCAACGATCGACGCCTTTAGGCGCAGGGGAAGGTCCTTTGTGACCACAGTGACCTGTTTGCCTTCAGCGGCGAGGTTTCGAGCCACTGCCAAGATCCGATGATCATTGGTGTCACCAGCAAGTGACGGCGGAAGTGCACCGAGGTCTTGATGATTGATCTCCACGCGGAGGGTGCCGCCGGCATCGTTCACAGCGAATGCGGTCGTGAGTGATCCGTGTTTGACGCGCCAGTGTTCAAGTTGACGTAATGCCTGGCGAGCGGACCAACCCAACTCGGGGTGGTTGCGTTTCGATTCGAGTTCAAGAACAACAACGACAGGAAGGACAACGTCGTGTTCTTCGAAACGTGTCATCGACTTTGGGTCGGCGAGCAGAACTGACGTATCGAGTACGTAGATCTGTTTCCCAAGCGGCGTCATTGACCTCCTCCCGCAGCAAGATCGGAGAATGCTTCCCTCGATCGTGTGGACAGGTTGGACGACATGGCCAGAGTGGTGGTCACGGGACTCCCGAGGTGCTGTTGCTGTGACCCCGTCATCCAACACCGCGCGTCGGCCTCACGCGCGGATGGTTGAGAGGAGTTCGTCTTCCGTTCACAGAGCCGTCATGAAGGCCAATGGCGCGGCCCGGTCGAGGGTCTTAGAGATTGGCCCTCAGAGGTTTGAGAGAATCTTGAACGCCTCGCCGCGGGCGACACCCGTGATCGACCCGACAGCTTTGGCTTGGTCACGCACCCGTTTCCCGAAGGCTTCGGCTGCAGTGCCGTCATCGTCAGCGGGAATCGAATGCGTCGTGATGAATTGACTGGTGTGGGCAAGAAGCGCGTCGACCTTTGCGTCGACGAAACCGGTGATGTCCTCAACATGATCTGGCTCGTCGGCTTCAAATAAAAGCGCGATCTCTGGGCGATGAATGTCAAGGCCATGGTGGCGGAAATAGTGCGGATCGCGCGCGGCAACGATTCCGTCGAGGGCAAGCCACCCAGCATTTCGGTGATCGGGATGAAGCCGGTACCGCTTCCACGGGTCGTGGGCGAGGACAACGTCAGGCTGCGTAGACCGAATCCAATACGCGACCTGATCGCGGATATGAAGCGTTGGTTGCAATTCGCCGTCGACATGGCCGAGCATCACGACTTTGCCGGTGGAACCAAGGCGGCGCGCTGCTTCCATTTGTTCGGCTCGCCGTTGTTCCACCAGAGCATCGGTATTTCGATCGGCATCCCACGTTCCTTTTGAGCCGTCGGTCAAAACAAGATGGTTAATGACACAGCCTTTACTCGCCCACTTCGCGAGGGTTCCTCCGCACTGAAATTCCGCATCGTCGGGATGAGCGACGATCACCAGTACGCGATCGGGGGTGGCGATATCGCGAGAGTTCATTGGGCGAGTCGGCAGATCGCCTAGCGGGAGCGGAGGGAGTTCGTTCGTCATGTTGTGACTCCCCAATTCGGAGGCACTAAATCTTCGGGCCGGTCGACATCCCACGCAAGTCGGTCATCGTGAATGACGCGGACAGCGAGTCCAAGTCGTTTGGCTTCCGCCTCGTGGCGCTTAAATGAGGAGGGGCCATAGGAGAACACGAAGCCGCTGTCGGTCGGAATCACAATGACGTTTGTTCCATCGCCATGACGATCAGGAACGAGTGTGACACCGTCGTAGTCGGCGAGCCACTCGAGATGTTCGGCGTGGGGAAGGTCGGCATGCGCAACGATCACGGTGTCGACGTCGAGGTGAGCGAGATCAGCTACGCCTTCGTTGACTGCCCCATTGAGGCCGCGACTCGGCTTCCATAAGACGCTTGCGCCTTGCTGTGTTGCCCACGTCGCTACCGCTTTGTCATCACATACGACCCAGACATCGAGTGGAGCGGCTGCAGCAACGACAGTTGTCGCCATCGATTGAGCAAGCGTCGAGCGTTCGTCGGGGTTCAGCGCCGCGGCGAGACGCGCTTTGGCGTCGGAGAATGCTTTGACGGGAATGAGCACAGCACGCGTTGGCTCAGAATCGGACACCTTCGGAGTGTAGGTCGGGAGGTTCGCGTGGCTTCCAGGCACCCTTGCTTCGATGGCGAGATCGCTGCGATGGATGGATGGCGATCGGCCGGGGGTAGCGTCGCCGCCGATGGAGCGCGCAGAGTTGGACCAAAACGCCAATAACCAAGCAATCGCCGATGCGTGGGTTCTGCTCGGGACGATCGGGGCTGGCGGCCGGGCCAAGGTGGACCGTCGTGGGGTGATGACTCCCGAAGGAGCAACGTGGTCGCTCGATTGGTGGGTCGGGGCCGAGGACCGATGGCATGTGGCGTCGGGAGCGGCTCTTGTCCGTCAATCCCTTATCGAGTCAACGCCAGTTGTCCTTAGTGCGATGAGGCTTCCGGGTGGCGAGATTGAGCAGCGAGCATGGTGTGTAGTCGATGGCTCGACAGGTAGTCCTGTGCTCGTGGTTGCTTTTCACAACGCCACGTCGATTCCGGTTGCTCTTGCGCTCGCGTTTACAAGCGCACTGAACGCGTCGTCGACGATTGATTTCGCCGATGGCATCGTGACGATCGATGGCGATGCCGTTGCTGTGTTTTCACGATTGCCATCTCGATTCGGAATCGAACTCGATGGGCGGTCGGCACAAGACGTCACCACTGCCGGCGACGCGGTCAACGTGTTTCCTGCTGACGGAATCAAATCGACCGGCGCAAGCGCAACGGCGTCGTTTGTTTTCCCACTGCCACACACGGCGACACTGCAAGTTGTTCTTCCACTCGGAGCAGCGATGAGCGCTGCTGATCTCAAAGGCTGCGATCTCACTGCACTCCCTCCGTTTGAACGCGTTGTCGCTGGTTGGAAAGCGCAGACGGCGCGAGCGCCAAAATTCGATCTTCCCGAGAGGCAGAGCGAAGAAGGAATCGATGGATCTCGCTCTCATCTATTGGTGCATGTTGCGGGCGAGGATCCTCTTCGTTGGCCAGGGGTCCCTGTCAATGGTCTTGAGCGGTCGGAACTCATAATGGCTCTTGATGAACAAGGACTTTCAGCAGAATCCGAACGTCTTCTGGTCGCGTCGACCGACCTTCAAAATTCTGACGGTTCCTTTGACTCGTTACGTCTTGATGCAACTGCGAGTTGGGTTGTGGCGTTAGAACGACACGTCGCGTTGTCGGGTGACGGCGTGTTCGCCGACCAAATGGTTGAACGAGTGGCTTCGGCAGCTCATTGGATAGCGAAGCGGCAACGCGGGAGTCGCTTGCGCCGCTCGAGTTCATTTTTTGCCAACGGGAATGGTCCGATTGGTCTTGATGCTGATCAGCGTGTTGGATATGACGCTCGGTGGACGATGCGGGCTTATCACTCTGCGGTTGCATTGCTCGATAGTGCGGGGCAACCCGATGCCGCGCTCGCTGTGCGGCTGCACTCGGCCGCGCTTGACGACGAGATGGATCGTCGTGGCGTGTCGCAGGTGGGGCCGGGCGATGGAACAGTTGCCGACGATGCGATAGCGCAACTGCGGCGCGAGTTGCTTTCCGGAGAACCGCTTTGGACATGGCCCAGCGAAACCGATGCACATGATCCTTCTCGTACCGCGGCGTTTTTGCGAACTGTTCGAGCCATCGTTGCGTCCGATGCCGGTGGGGTTGTCGACCTACTTCCGGGATTCAACGAGGAATGGCTCGGTCAACCAATCGCTGTGCATCGATTGCCAACGGCTCTTGGTTTGTTGTCGTTTGCATTGAGGTGGCACGGGGCTCGCCCAGCATTGCTGTGGGAAGTCGAGGGTGATTGGGACCTCACTCTTACGTGTGCATCGATTGATTCTGAGTGGTCGACCACCGATCAGCGAGGCGAGGCACTCCTTGCTGCGCCCGTCTTTGACCATGTTCATAGTCATTTCGTCCATGCCAGCGAGGAATCGGTGGCGGAAATCCCGGTCGATGAGGGAACCTCTTTTACCTGAGGTGAAACGAGGTCGATCCCGCCGGGGGCCAGATTTCTTGGATTATTTGTGGAATTAGTCGCTGCCTGCTCTGGCATGTGCCTCGGGTCACGTCTATGGTTTCCTCAAAGAGGGTTCCGTGGGGAGCCCCGATCCGAACCGTCGGCCATGGCCGAAGGAGGCAGTAATCATGCAGAGGCGTGCGGGAATCCGTCGCTGGGCACCAGTCGTCGCAGCAGTCATGGCCGTTGGCCTGATCGCAACGGCGTGTGGTGGGGGCTCAAGTGGCTCCTCCGACAGCGGCAAAACCAGTGACGTAACTATTAAGGCTTCCGGTCCGCCGAAGGCTGGCGGCTCAGTCAAGTTTGCCCTTGAAGCTGAGACCGATGGTTTCAATCCGTCCAGCAACCGTTGGGCCATTTCTGGCTACATGGTTGGCAACGCGGTCTTCGATCCGCTTTCGGCCTATGACGCCGATGGCAACTGGGCTCCGTACCTGGCCAAGGCCTTTACGCCGAGTGCCGATTTCAAGTCTTGGACTGTCGATCTTCGTGCCGGTGTGAACTTCTCCGACGGCACCCCTGTCGACGCAACAGCCGTCAAACTCGCACTCGACACGGTGAAGGCCAATGCCCTCACCGGAGCCGCCCTTGCGAATATGGGTTCCATCACGGTGGTGTCGGCTTCACAGCTCACGATCGCCACGGTTGATGCCTGGGCATCGCTTCCCGCAGTGCTCACGACCCAGGTTGGCTTCGTTGCCGCTCCCGCCCAGCTCAAGGCTGAAGGCCCAGCAGCAAGTCGTCAGCCGATTGGTTCTGGTCCGTTCATTCAGAAGGAATGGATCCCAGACAATCGCTGGACCGGTACGAAGAATGCCAATTACTGGCGTTCCGATGATAAGGGCAACAAGCTCCCATACCTCGATTCGGTGGAATTCCGCCCGATCGTTGACCCGCAGAACCGAGTGAACGCGCTTCTCTCAGGTGATGTACAGATGATTCACACCACCGACTGGCCGGCGATTAACCGCCTTCAGTCGGAAGCAGCTTCGGGCAACGTTCAGTTCGTTGCTGACGGAACTGAAACTGAAGAGCAGTTCCTTATGTTCAACACGCAGAAGGCTCCGGTTGACGACGTACGTGTGCGTCAAGGGCTCACGTTGTGCACCGACACGAATGCAATTCTGGTCGTGCAAGAGACGCCGGCCGCACGTTTGGCCGATAGCCAGTTCACGAAGGAATCGCCGTGGTATTCCAATAGCGGTTTCACCACCAATGATGCGGCCAAGGGCAAAGCGCTCCTTGACCAGGTGAAGGCCGAAAAGGGTCCAATCGTCGTCTCGATTGGAACTACACCAGTTCCGGCTAACACCAACACCACTGCACTTATCAAGCAGCAGTGGGAAGCCTGTGGCGTGACTGTGAATACGACGACTTCGGAACAGAGCAAGTTCGTGTCCGATGCCGTGACCGGCAACTACACGGTCAACTTGTTCCGTCAGTTCGCTGCTTCGGATCCCGATGGCGATTACGTCTGGTGGACTGGCAAGAACGCGACTGGTCCGCTCACGTTGAACATCGCTCGTTTGAAGGATGCTCAGGTCGATGCTGCGCTTAATAAAGCTCGTGCCTCGAATGACGTGGCAGTGCGCAAGCAGGCCTATGCCGACCTTCAGAAGCGTCAGACGGAACTTGCGCCGTACATCTGGATCTCTCATACGCAGTGGGCGATCGGTGCGGCCAAGAACATTCGCAACATTACGAACCAGACCCTTCCCGATGGACAGGCAGCCCTGCCGTTCCAGCGTGGCGAGGTTCGTCTTACTCAGACCTGGATCGATAACTAATCCAGTTCTGCGAAATTTGCTGAAAGGGTCCGGTGCTTCGGCACCGGACCCTTTCGCGTGGTTGCAGTCTCCACATCGCGGCAGTTTCCCCGACATGGAGTGTTCCCCGTCGGTAGTGTGAACAAAGGAAGTCCATTGACTAGGGGGCGGAAATGATTCGTCGGATGGTTTCAGTCGTTGCTGCAGTTGCTGCAGTGGCACTCTTTGCATCGTCATGCAGCAGTTCCGGTTCAAGTTCGGGCGGAAACTCGGCGAGCAGTACCTCGGACATCACCGTGAAAGCAACGGGTGCACCGACTGCAGGCGGCTCAGTGAAGTTCGCTCTCGAGGCAGATTCCGACGGTTTCAATCCGACAACAAACCGTTGGGCCGTTTCAGGGCACATGGTCGGTTCCGCAGTTTTCGATCCGCTTTCCGCCTATGACGAAAACGGGAAGGCACAGCCCTACCTAGCGAAGTCGTTTACGCCGAGTGCCGACTTCAAGTCGTGGACGATCGAGTTGCGTCCGAATGTGAACTTTTCTAATGGCGCACCAGTTGATGGTGCAGCAGTAGCGAAGTCGCTCAACGCAATGAAGAAAGATGTACTGGTTGGCATTGCGCTTGCGAATATTGCTTCTGTTGTTGCATCGGGTCCTTTGAGCGTGACGGTGACGATGATCGATCCTGACGCGTCATTGCCCGCTGCACTAACGACGCAGGTCGGATATGTCGTTTCCCCCGCGCAACTTGACGCAGCACCTCCAGCCAATACGAGATCACCAATTGGCTCGGGTCCATTCATTCAAAAAGAATGGGTTCCAGATAATCGCTGGTCGGGCACGAAGAACCCGAACTACTGGCGCTCCGACGCGAAGGGCAACAAGCTCCCGTATCTGGACTCGCTTGAATTCCGACCCATCACCGATCCACAAAATCGCGTGAATGCGTTGCTGGCTGGCGATGTCAACATAATTCACACCACTGACTTTCCGGCGATGGCGAAACTCCGCAGCGAGGCGCAATCCGGGGCGGTGCAGGTTGTGTTTGACCAGACTGAAACTGAAGAAAGCTTTGTGATTTTCAATACGTCAAAGGCTCCCCTTGATGACGTGCGCGTTCGTGAAGGCTTGAAACTCTGCACCGATCCAGCGGCGATCCTCGTGATCAATGACACTCCTGCCGATCGCGCTGCCAATAGTCAGTTCACCAAAGACTCTCCGTGGTATTTCGATGCGGGTTTCAAGACGAACGATCCTGCTGCGGGCAAGGCACTAATAGAGAAAGTGAAAGCGGAAAAGGGTCCGATCTCCCTTAATCTCGCGACGACTCCAGTTCCAGCGAACGTGAATACCACTGCGCTGATAAAGCAGCAATGGGAAGCGTGTGGTGTGAGCGTGACCACCACAACGACCGAACAGAGCAAGTTCATCCTCGACTTGGCGACCGGCAACTATCAAGCGAATCTGTCTCGCCAGTTCAGTGGCACCGATCCCGCCGTCGATTATGTCTGGTGGACCGGAAAGAACGCGACCGGCCCGCTGGCGTTGAACTTTGCGCGGCTTAACGATCCAGAAATCAACGCAGCACTTGATAAGGGTCGGGGTTCGCCGGACTTGGCTGTGCGGAAAGAGGCCTATGCCACTGTCCAGCAACGGCAGACGGCATTGGTTCCGTACATCTGGCTCGCTCACTCACAGTGGGCGATCGGTGCGGCTAAGAACATTCGGAACTTCACGTCGATGACGCTTCCTGATGGCGCAAAGGCGCAGCCGTTCCAAGGCGGCATCGTCAAACTCACCGAGACGTGGATCGAGAAGTGATCCCGGGCTGAACCGGTTATCGCCACTACGTTCGGCAACATGGCTGGTTCAGTTCGTCAACTTCGTGCGGGGTTGCGTAACGGCGCGCCCACACTCGCCAGCGAGAAGGAATTTTGGGCCGAGGGTCATTCCGTTGTCGTGGGTCTCGATGAGGTTGGGCGTGGTTCATGGGCCGGACCATTAGTGATCGGCGCAGCAGTCGTCCCACAAGATCGTCGTGTGTACAAACTTCGCGATTCGAAGATGCTCACAGAGTCAGAACGCGAATCGATGTTTGGTCGTGTGGCCGAATGGTGTGACGCATGGTCGCTGGGAATCGTGACCCATCAGGAATGCGACGAACTCGGAATGTCGGCCGCGCTGCGTCTAGCGGCGTCGCGAGCGATTGCATCGCTTGACGTTGTGCCCGATCGCGTTTTGCTCGACGGTTCGCATGATTTCGTTGGTGGGGGTATCACGAAGACAATTGTGAAAGGTGATGCGACGTGCGTGTCGATTGCTGCCGCTTCGATTCTGGCCAAGGTCAGTCGCGATCGCATGATGCGGGCCGAAGCCGAGAACTTCCCGGCGTTCGACTTCCATCGCAATAAGGGCTACCCGTGCCCACGGCATCGCATGGCGCTCGCAGCGTTAGGGCCAACAACAATTCACCGTCGTTCATGGTCGTATATGGATGATCTGCCATGGTCAGGAATCCACCGCTCTGATCCGGTAACGGCGCAGCCGAGTTTGTTTAACGTCGGGTAGTCGTTCGGGCATCGGGTGACAGGTACCCTCAGGAAATGAGTCTCCGCTCCCGCATCGTTCTCCTTGCCTTTGTTCTATGGACAGCGTTCGTTTGGGGCAATCGCATTTCGAACACGCTGCGGTCAGAGGAATCGGCGAGTTCGAAGACCTTCTCAACGGTGCTGTCGGTCATCTTGCTGGCGTTTGCGGTGGCAGTGATTGTGATTGTGGTCAAAGCCTGGAAGTCACAGATCTCTGCCAATAGGGCCAAAGTGCTGATGGTGGCCGCTGCACTCACAGTCGTGGTGTGGCTTGTTCGAGTGCCCATGATCCTCATTGCCGACCATGGCGACAAGGATCCCGGGTTCAAGATCGTTCATGTCGGTCTCGGCGTAGTGTCGGTAGTTCTTGCTGCACTCGTCTGGCAGATCGGTGCGGTCATGTTGCGCCAGGGCCGGGAGAGCTCGGCAATGGAGAGCAGCCGGGTCTGACCCGGCTACATTCAGTCCTATGGGTCAGCCAGTCACAGTTCTAGAAAAGCCATCGTCAATCCCCGGCGTGGTCCGATTCGAGACTAATCGTCCGCTTACCGGCATGGGACACGAGATCTACCGCTCTGCTGACGATGTCCTGGCCGATCGGCCGGCTGACCTCGTGGCCCGTACGTTGTTTGAGGTTGCTGGGGTCGAGTCGGTCCATGTGAATGGCAATGTGATCACGGTGGCGTTCACGGGCAAGCCTGAGGGTTTGAAGGAACGCCTTGAGGAGCTCTTCACCTATTACCGAGAAGGTGTCGAAGTCGTGATGCCGGAAGGTTTCGGCGACTAATCAGTTGCCTTTATCGAACATCTGTTCGATACTGGTGCGGTGGTTCTTCCCGCCGCCCTTTCCTCTGTAGCGCCGCCTTCGTTACAAGAACTGGCTGAACGCATTCGGCCGGTGGTCTTGGCGCGCCAAGCGGTGGTTCCAGTGGTCGAACCTCTAGAACGACTCGTGCCCGATGGAGGGCTCATTCGTGGTTCGACCATCACCATCGGTGGAGTGGGGGCAACCTCGCTGGCACTGCAACTGAGCACGACTGCTTCGCAGTCAGGGTCATGGGTCGTGGTCGTGGGGCTGAACGATCTCGCGCCGGCCGCAGTGCTTGAAGCAAACCTCGATGCAGAACGGATTGCCTTCATTGATCCAGGGAATTCTGGGCGGCACGTCGATGTGCTCGCGGCATTGATCGGTGCGGTCGATGTCATCGTGCTCGACGCGCGGCTTTCGCTTCGTCCATCCGATAGTCGTCGGCTTGCATCACGACTTCGAGAACGAGGATCAATCCTCATCGTTGTGTCTCCGGGTGGTGCCGTGGACTCCTCGCTGTCTACTGATCTTTCGCTCATCGTTAGCGACGCGCAATGGGAGGGTTTGGGTTGCGGTTACGGCCACCTGCGTTCGCGTCGCGTGCGTGTTGGTGTGAATGGGCGAGGGCGAGCAAGTCGTACGGCACGATACGAGTTGTTGTTGCCATCTGTCGACGCGCGGGTCGCAACTGCAGAGTCTGAACGCGAGGACGGAACGGTTGTCGCGTTCAGTCGTTGACATGGTGGCGCTATGAACGTGCGGACACTGGTCGTGCTGTGTCCGGATTGGCCGGTGATCGCAACAGCAGCCTCGGCCGATGAAGCCGTTGCTGTTATTGCGGCAAATCGAGTCACGGCAACTTCGCCAGTAGCTCGCGCAGAAGGAGTTGAGGTTGGGCTTCGTCGTCGCGACGCGCAACGTCGGTGTCCGGCATTGCACATCGTTGATCCCGATCCTGATCGAGACGCTCGAGTGTTTGCTTCAATCGTTGGGCTTGTTGATCGCTTCACCCCACGAGTTGAACTGTCTTCTCCTGGATCGCTTGCCTTTCCAACCCTTGGGCCTTCTCGGTATTTCGGTGGAGACGATCCGTTAGCGAGGCTGGTGGCCTCGGAGATCGACGAGGCATTGGGGTCATCGGGTTGGTCCGATGCGGTTGGGGTCGGTGTCGCCGATGGCATCTTTGCTGCGACCCGAGCTGCAGAACTTGCGGTTGCTCGGCCTAGCCATGTGAGCGTGATCCCTTCAGGGGAGTCAGCAACATTTCTTTCGCCCTTTCCGGTGAGCGTGCTTGGTCGTCCCGAGTTGGCTGATGTTTTGTGCCGACTTGGGTTACGTCGACTCGGAGACTTTGCTGCGCTCAACGTCGATGATGTCGTTGCTCGGTTTGGTGTTGAAGGGCGATTTCTTCACCGACTGGCTCGGGGGATTGATGATCGGCCGTCCTCGGTTGGACCTCCGCTGCGTACATTCGATGTGGAGTCGGTCATCGATCCGCCTGCCGAACGTGTCGACATTGCCGCGTTTGCCGCGCGCTCGGTTGCCGATGATCTGCACGATCGGCTTTGCGCTGAAGGTTTGGCGTGCACCCGTTTGTTGGTGGTCGTTGAAACCGATGCTGGCGAACGACTTGAACGCGTATGGCGTCACGAAGGAGCGTTGTCGTCAACAGGCATTGTCGACCGTGTTCGTTGGCAACTTGATGGATGGCTGAACGGTCCGAGCGCGCAACGGCCAAATGGCGGTGTTTCAAGGTTGCTACTCGTTCCTGACGAAGTGATGCCCGCCCGGGGACGACAACATGGGTTCTGGGGTGGTGAGACCGAGGCCGATGAACGCGCTGGTCGGGCGTTGGCGCGCGTACAGGGGATGTTGGGAGTTGCTGCAGTCACTGTCCCTGAACGGCGTGGTGGCCGAGGCCCAGCCGATGTCGTAGTGCGCGCGCCGTTTGTTGGCATTGATGGTGACGATGGTCAAGGACGCGGAGTTGCGCTTGATGCTCCGTGGCCGGGCCGAGTCCCTTCACCGTTACCAACCTTGCTTCCGACTGAACCGCTGCCAATCCAAGTGCTTGATGCGCGGGGTGCTTCGGTGTGGGTGAGTGGGAGGGGAACGCTGAGCGCTGAACCCTCAATGGTGAGATTCGATGACGCGGCACGAGGCGGGGTCTCGATCCTGGGGTGGGCAGGGCCATGGCCATGTGATGAGCGGTGGTGGGATCAACTCACACATCGTCGCCGTGCCCGCTTGCAGTTGGCGTTGGCCGATGGTCGGGCGTTGCTCGTGCAGATTGAACAGGGGAGTTGGTCGGTCGAAGCGGTCTATGACTGATCCGAAGGGATACCCAGTGATTTACTGGCCTTCAAGGGCGCAGCGCTGCCCTCGAGAATCGGTGTGATGCCACGGAAATCATGGGTGGTCGTATGATGAGAAAGGACTTGCCGATCTAAGGCTGACGAATGGCGACACACCAGAACCGAAATCGATTGCTGCTGGCGACAGTCGGTCTTGTGGTGGTCGGGGCGATTCTCGCTGGGGTTGTGATTCAGAGTCGACCAGAAACGAATGATCAGGCCGCCGAGCCCGTCACATCGACCACCTCGCTATCGGGATCCACTACGCCGTCAATGGCACCGACGACACCTTCGGTCTCGTCAAATGGGCCGATTCCCCCTGAACAAGTCACAGTGCAGCCTGAGGTTCAAGTAACCATCGATGCAGGAGATATCGCCCCGGTTATTTTGAAACTTGCCGTGACCCCAGTAGGTACCGACGAAGAGCGCATTGAGCAGGTTCGTGCAGCCCGTAACGAACTTCTTGCACAGCTGCCAGCGGGTTCGTGGACAGGCACTGACAATGTCGGAACCTTGCCGTACATCGCGCTATCTCTTGACGCCGCGGGCTTTGAAGCAACACGAAACTCCGGCGTTGTGTCGATGATTAACGACGATGAACAGTTGTTTGTCTCTGCTTCGAGTCTTGAACCGTCCTCAACAGTTAGCCCGAGTTCTCTTAACTCCACCGCCACGATGGGTGCTACCGCTGCTTGGGCCGCAGGATGGAAGGGTGCGGGTTCGACAGTTGCGGTCATCGATACCGGCGTTCAGACCGATCATCCCTATCTCATGCGGGGATCAACGAAAAAGACGATTGCCGAAGCCTGCTTCAGTTCCTCATGCCCACCCGGTGCAGTGATGTCGCCGACGAGCAATCCAATCGTTGGTGCAGCCAAACCATGTTCAGGCACGGCTGGTTGTGAACATGGGACCCATGTTGCTGGTATTGCAGTCGGTGGAAACGGGAGCAGTATCCCTTCTGGTATTGCCCCTGAGGCAAATCTAATTGCCATCAATGTGTTTTATGAGTATCGGGTTGGTTTGGTCCCAAAGATTTCGTCGTCGACCTCGAGTATCGACAATGCACTGAGTTGGCTGTACAACAAACGTGATCTGTTCCCTGGCTTGGTCTCGGTAAACCTGAGCGTCGGTGGCTCAACTAAGTACACGAACTATTGCGATAATTCGAATAGTTCCACAAAAGCTTTTATTGATCTGCTTTTGACTGTTGGCATTACGACGGTGATCGCCTCAGGTAATGATCGTTGGGC
>CAMAYJ010000052.1 GCA_945862505.1 Bifidobacterium breve
CCAGTCGTCACGCAACAGACGACCACTCTTGCCGCGCATATCGATGCGCGTCATCGCGCCAGACACCGCGTCGAAACCAGTCGCGAAAATAAGAACGTCGAGTTCCTGCACGCCCGTTGTTGTGCGAACACCTTCAGGAACAACTTCGACGATGGCATCTTTACGAAGATCAACAAGCGTGACGTTGTCACGATTGAACGTTTCGAAATAGCCGTTGTCGAGAACGGGACGCTTACAGCCGATCGGGTAATCCTTTGGACATAACGAGTCGGCTACCTCAGGATCGTTGACAGTTCGACGCACCATTTCACGGAAGAGTTCGACAGCCATTTCATTGGCGTCAAGATCCTTCGCGGCATCGGCCCAGATGCGCGACGCGCTAAACCCATACTCCTCAAGTGCATCATCACGCTCGTCTTTCGTGCTTTTGAGAATGAATTTGTCGGGATCAGCGAACGTGAAGATCGTTGCACCCGTTGTGTGTGCGGTTGCGAGCGGCGATGCGTACTGCTGGGCACGAACTTCGCGATAGCGCGACTTCACCTCGGCCTGATGTTCGGGCGTCAGCGGTCGGTTTTGTGATGGCCAAGCAAATGTTGCGGTGCGTTGAAACACGGTGAGATGGCTAGCGACCTTTGCGAGCTCTGGAATGGTCTGTACGCCTGACGATCCATTGCCCACAATGCCAACACGTCGGCCTTCAAGCGCTACCCCTTCTTCGGGCCACAAGCTCGATTGCACGACTTCACCGGCGAATGAATCGATGCCCGGCCAATCGGGACGATGCGGCGCCGACAATCCGCCAGTTGCCATCACACAAAAACGAGAACGAAGCTGCTCGCCTGTTTCGGTATCGACAACCCACGTGTCGGTTGCTTCGTCGAACGTCATTGCGGCAACACCAGTTTCAAGGCGAATGTCTGGGCGCAGGTTGTAACGATCGGCAACGTGATTGAGATAGCGCTCGATTTCGGGCTGGGCGGCGAAGTGCTCGCTCCATTCCCATTCCTGTTCAAGTTCGGGATCGAAGCCGAATGAGTACTCGAGACTCGGAATATCGCAACGAGCGCCGGGATAGCGATTCCAGAACCAGGTGCCGCCAACGCCACCCGCACGCTCAAGAACGATCACGCGGAACCCGCGCTCGCGCAGCACTTTCAGCGCGTAGAGGCCAGACATTCCCGCGCCAACCACGATCACGTCAGCGTCCAGCGTTACGTCGTTGCTCCCCATTGCTGCTCCCCCGAGCTCTTCCGATTAGGAACATCATTGCATGAATCCGGTCGTCCGAGTTTCCGAAGCCATCGCGGCCTGATCATCATTCCAGACCAAGAACTGAACCAATCACCGCAGCAGCTGCTGCACCCGAAAGGGCTGCTCCTTCGACCTTTGCGCCACCAAACGCATCACCGGCGCAGACAAACAGGGGCGTGTCGCTAAGGCGAAGGAATCGTTCCGGATGTTCAACCGACGGTCGGGCGTAGAGCCACCGCTGAATCTGAACCGAGCCGGAGATCACCGCCGAGTGAAGTTGGGCTGCATCAAGTAACGCTTCGGCGATCACCTCGTTCGATGCGTCCCACTGCGCACGACTGAACTCTGGCGTTGCATGGATCGTCACCGAAGGCACTGCCGAAATTCCCTTGAGAAAATTGTCGGCCATCCAATCAATTGGACCTTCGACCGGATCGACTGCTCCCGGTTCCGTAAGCCCCGAGGGTCCGTCAAGAACTGCCATCAACGCAATACATGGGTCATACGCAATCGCATTCAACGCAGCCGCATCGCTTGAAGTCAGCACGACATCACCCTTTTCCAACAACGCAATCGTCTGCGGAACGGGAGAAGAAGCAATCACTGCATCGGCAATAAGTTCCGAGCCATCAACAAGCGCGACCTTCCAAGAATCTGCATCGTGAGTAAGCGCAGCAACCTGTGATGCAGTGCGCACATCAAGACCGATGGCGAGATTCTTGGCGACGACATTCATCGATACTGAGCCCCGAAACCGAGTGTGACCATCGGGATCAAGTGCACCTTCTGGTCCGATGCCCCCGCGGAACCATGAAGCGACAACACCGTCATTCACCCAGCGATCCACTGTCAGGGCGAACTCAGCGCTATGCGTCGTGATGAACTGCGCGCCGTGATCGATCGTCGCATCGCCAATGCGCCGTGTGGCGAGTCGACCGCCGACACCACGACCCTTATCGAGAACCACCACATCGCAATGTTCTTGAAGCCGATGAGCGGCTGTAAGCCCGGCCATCCCCGCGCCGATCACGACGACGCGCGGACGACTCATTTCAAAGACCGCGGTTGGTCTCTGCAAGTCCCAGCTTCACCTGTGCGGAATCGATGTAGGTCTTCTCGCTGATGAATGCGTGCTGTGTACCGGTGTAGATGTCGCGGAATGCGCGCTCGAGACGGCTTCCTTCGCGAATCGCGGTTGTGCCCGCAGCGAGGTGGGCCCACTGTGCAACTTCACGACTTGCTTCAGTTGCATAGGTGGCAGCAATGCGCATATCGGCACGCATATCGACGGTGAGTTCTCCACCCTCAGCGACAATGCGCTCAGCTTCGGAGTAGGTGTCGACAACGAGTTGGCGTGCAGCGCGCCACATACCAAGGTGATGGGCGTAACCACGCTGGAACGTGGTCTTATGAACAAGAGTTTCCATATCGCCCATACGCGCTTTCACCTTCGCAAGTTCGGCGACGTCGTCAATCATGCTCTTGGCAACACCAAGCGCCCACGCTGCGTGGCCCGCTGCGGTGATCGCCATGAGGCCCATCTTGAACGTCGGTGAACTCCCGCGATGCGGTGTGCGTTCAAACAGTTCAAAAACGCGATGGTCGGGAACAAACAGATCGGTGATGTTGTAGTCATACGAGCCTGTTCCCTTCAGACCTTGCACATGCCAACCGTCGGTGAAGTTGATGTCGTCACGATGAACCACTGCGGCAAGAAGCAGGATCTCTCCGTTGGCATCGAACATGAAGTTGCCGTCATCGATGGGGAGGAATCCTGCGCACACAAACTCGGAATGCCCAGTGCCCGAACCGAAGTTCCATGTACCGCTGATCTTGTAGCCGCCTTCAACCTTTTGCCCTTGACCGTTCGGTGCGAACTGTCCGCCCATAGTGACGCGCTCGCCGCTACCAAATGTTTCCGCGAAACCTGAATCGGGAAGGTAGGCGGCAACAGCAGCAGCCGATGGGAGATTGGCAATACCAATCCAACCGAACGAACCGTCAAGCTCGGCCATGGCCTGCCATGTGTTGATCATGTCGGCGAATGAAGGTTCCGAACCGCCAGCTTCGGTGGGGTTCAGGTACGACATGAGACCGCATTCCCACATGGCGTCAACAACCGCTGGGGTCATGGTGCGATTCGCCTCGCAGGCCGAGGCTTCGGCGAGGACAAGCTCCGCCATCGAATCGACGAGTGAGGTCCCTGAGTCAGTCAAAGTCATGGGGGCAATGTAGGCCCTCTGCCATTCCGATCAAGCACCGAGAGATTTGCCAGGGCTCCGGTGCCGAAGATTCACCCCCGAATTCCCTCTGACGTCTCTGGCCTCTCATCCGAAACGGCCCCCAGTTTCGGAGAACACATGTGACCATGACTGAAACTGCCCGAAGTTCCCAAACGGCGAACCTCCAGCATTCTCTCGCCCCGATGCCTCATTTCCTGCGATTTGTGACACCGTTTGTATCCGTATCCATGGACATTTCTTCCAAACCTCCCACTTCAGAGCCCAGCGAGACCTCGTCCGCCGATGCCTTCGATATCGACGGCGTCGTTCGGCAAGATCAGTCTGCGCTTGCAAGGATTTACGATCGGCTTGGTGGCGCCATTTATGGGTTGAGCCGGCAAGTTCTCAAAGACGATGGTCTTGCCCAAGACGTCACTCAAGAGATCTTCTTGCGGTTGTGGAATGAACCTCAACGATTTAATCCAGAACGCGGCTCGTTGCGTTCGTTTCTTCTCCGTGAAGCGCACAGTCGTTCAATCGAAAAAGTTCGATCTGAAGAATCTCGGAGGCAGCGAGAATCCCGCTCCGAGTCGCTAGACCGACCTGCGCTGCGCGACACAGAAGACGATGTGCTCAGATCACTGACTTCGAATGACGTTCGCAATGCACTTTCCCAGCTGCCTGATGGAGAGCGATCCGCCATTGTTCTGGCGTATTACGGCGGTCATTCGTATCGTGAGGTAGCAAGCGTTCTCGGAACTCCTGAAGGAACAGTCAAAAGCCGCATCCGTTCCGGGCTCTCGAAGCTCTCTTCGCTACTGAATGATGAAGGATTGGAGGCCAAGCCATGACATCTGAAGACCAAACCCATGAACTGCTTGGCGCCTACGTGCTCGATGCCGTCGATGACATTGAACGTCAACGAGTTGAAAGACTTCTCGCTAGCGATTCGTCAGCCCGCGATGAAGTCGAACGACTCCGCGTTGCAGCGGACAAACTCGGAGGGGCATCTGCATCCGTTGCACCATCGCAGCTGTGGGAGTCGATCCAGAGTGAAATCAACTCGGCGCTACCTAGTGCCGCAAACTCCGGAGTTACCGAACCAACCTCAATCTCCTCATCGAAACAGCTCCGACGTTCCAACAAAACATTTCTTGCCGCAGCCGCAGTGATTGCAGTCTTTGTACTCGGCGGAGCAGTTTTTGCCGGACTTCGTCAAGACGCCAAAGTCCCCGACACCATCGCAGCAATGACGGAAATGGCCAACGATGCTGCATCAAAACCTGGCTCTCGAACAGGGTTCCTGTCCGACCCCGATCAAACAATGAAGGTGCAGGTTGTCGCAGACGCACAGGGTCATGGGTTCCTGATGACCGACCCGCTGCCGGCTCTTCCGGAAAACGAGACCTACCAACTCTGGGCTGCAAATAACGGGACCATGATTTCGCTGGGGATGCTCGGTTCGAATCCGGAGATGTCACTGGTTCCAATTGATCCGTCGGTGACTGAACTTGCACTCACTCGAGAACCCATGAGCGGGAGTGTTTCTCCGACAAGTGACCCTATGGCGACGGGATTTCTCGCTTAATCAGGAATTCTTTCCGATCGGTCATCCGAATTGAGCGGCAGCTTCGGAGTGAGGGAGACGTACCCCATGTGCGCAATGCACGCCCCCTTACTTAGGAGTTCACATGTCATCACGCCCCATCAAAATCGTAGGCAGCTTGGTTGTTGCCGCATCGCTCACACTCGGTGCCGTTGCTTGTAGCAGTGATTCAAAGTCGAGTTCATCTGACACGACCGCAAAGTCCGGCGCTTCAACGACGAAGCCCATGAAGTCCGAAACCATCGTCGACATCGCTGCTGGAAATGCTGATTTCTCGACCCTTGTTGGAGCAGTAAAGACTGCTGGTCTCGTCGAGACACTGTCGGGTAAAGGTCCGTTCACCGTCTTCGCTCCGACAAATGAAGCATTTGCGAAGCTTCCCGCCGGAACACTCGCTTCTTTGACCCCTGAGAAACTCAAGTCCATCCTCACCTACCACGTTGTTGCAGGCGAGGTTCTGGCCAAAGACGTCAAGCCCGGCAA
Source organism: Bifidobacterium breve (assembly GCA_945862505.1). GTDB lineage: Bacteria > Actinomycetota > Acidimicrobiia > Acidimicrobiales > Acidimicrobilacustridaceae > Acidimicrobilacustris. The sequence goes on from CAMAYJ010000052.1 coordinate 5,566, forward strand.
GGTCAAGACCGTTAATGGAGCAGAACTCACCATCAACGTGAAAGACGGCAAGGTTTCAATTACCGACGCAAAGGGCAACACCGTCAACGTCGTCAAGACCGACATCGTTGGCAGCAACGGCGTTATCCATGTCATTGATGGCGTCTTGATGCCGTAATCAGCACTCGCATGGAGGGGAGGGACCCGGTAGTTCCGGGTCCCTCCCCTTTTTTCGTTCAGAAGATGAGCAAAGTGCCGATGCCCGCAAGAATTGGGGACGTATCGATGCGCACGGCCATTGCAATGGCACACTGAGCCCGTGATCGATCCCGCAATCAAACGATGTCTCGGACAGATGATCAAGGGCGTGCAGGTTGTCGCCGCCACTCATGACGGCCTCACTCGGGCCTACACCTCACATTGGGTCACTCAGGTTTCATTCGAAGAGCCCGTGGTCATGGCCTCGCTCTCGAAGAAGCATGACACTTGGCCCGTTCTCCAAGAAAGCGGCGCATTCACGGTTTCGATTCTTGCCGCCGACCAAATCGCTGAGGGGCAGTACTTCAGTTATCCAGGACACAAGTTGCGCTACTCGGCACCTGAGTTCCTTCAGGAGATTGAAGGCCACCCCGTGGTTCCCAATTGCATCGCTTGGTTCACTTGCGATGTCTTTGACCAGATCAGCTTGATCGATCACGAGCTCGTCTTTGGTCGAATCACAGCTTCTGGTGAAGGTCGCCTCAAAGCACCTCCGCTTCTCTACTCAAGTCGTCATGGCTGGCGCGTCACCGGCGACAAAGCGCGTGAGCCCGGCGTCTCAATACGCGATCAACTTTTGTCGCGGATCGTTGATGACACAACGACAGAGTCGGCCACATGAATACTCCCGCCGAACAACGACCATTGATCGATCACAATGTGCACACCCACGAACTTCCCGCGCTCCCACAACGCGAGTCACGAATAATTGCGTCACAGTGGATCGAAGCCCCAAACGAAATAGAGACGCTCGGCGAAGACCTTCAGGCCGAGCCTGGCTATCTTCGACGAATCGGCGTCTACCTACTTTGGCGCGCTGGCCCGGCAGTGCGAGCCCGGGCACGCTACGGAGCAGTCGACAGCACAGATCTCAAACGCATATGGATGTTTGAATTAGATGCCGATGGAAACGGTGAAGGGCTCGGACCCGACGGGATCATTCACAGTCGATTCCGTACATGGAAGGAATCGTTGCGAGATGACCCAGAATTTGGATCCGAGCCCAATTGAACAGTTAGCTCTTTGTCACCAACGCGCCGGGGAAGTCACCCGCGGCACGGAACTCATCGAGATGCGCGTGGTAGTTGAGAAGACTTCCCGCGTACACAAGGCCCTTTGCAGCCTTTTCGTCTGGCGCTGACATTTCGTTGTTGAAGTAACCCGGAGTGCAGGTAGTGACGTACTCGGCACCATTACCAATTGCTCCGTACAGCACCATAAGCCAACCTTCTTCAGCCTCAGGGGTGGCTTCGATCGTGGCGATGCCCTGGTCCTCACACAACTTGATGAGTTCGGCGACGTGACGAGCCGAACGGCCAAGGAAGTGAACAAAGTTGGTTCCAAATCCAGCCTGTACGAGGCTGATCACCATCATGTTCGGGAAGCCACCTGACAAGACGCCATGAAGAGTGTGGGCGCCATGCGACCATGACTCATTGAGGGTCACGCCGTCGCGACCAACGGGGTCGAAACCAACGCGTGCATCAAGATCGGTGTTGACCTCGAAGCCTGAAGCAAATATGAGGCAGTCGACGGGGTACTCAACGCCATCGACGACAACGCCGGTTTCGGTGACGCGCTCGATGCCTTTGCCGTCGGAATCAACCAAGTGCACATTTGGCTTATTAAACGAAGGCAAGTAGTCGTCGTGGAAACAGACGCGCTTGCAGTTCTTGCCGTAATAGGCCTTGAGCTTGTCTGCGGTTTCTGGATCTTCAATGATTGTGTCGACTCGGCGACGAAGCTTTTCCATCGTCTTGAAATCGCTGAGTTCCATTTCGGCGAGATGCTCAGGAGATTCAACGGCTGCCTGAGTATTGCGCCACATGACATCGGTCCAACCGTCGTTCACGATGTCGACCTCGGGCATATCGCCGGTGACTGCTTTCGTGAAGTTCACGATTCGTTCTTGCTGCCAACCGGGTTTGAGACTCTTAAACCATTTCTCGTCGGTCTTACCGTTGTTACGGACACCAACAGCACTCGGTGTGCGCTGGAAGACGAACAAATCGCCTGCCGCTTCGGCCAGTTTCGGAACGGCTTGAATAGCAGTTGCGCCGGTTCCAATAATGCCAACGCGCTTGTCGCCAAGCTTGTCCATGAATTCGCGCGGGCCACCGCCGGTGTAGTCGTAATCCCAGCGGCTGGTGTGGAACATGCGTCCCTTGAACTTCTCGATGCCAGGGATACCGGGAACCTTTGGCTTATGAAGAATGCCCCCAGCGATCACGATGTACTTCGAACTGATCTTGTCGCCACGGGAGGTCGTGATGTTCCAACGATTGGTGCTGTCATCCCAAACTGCACCATTAATGATTGTTTGGAACAGCGCGTGCTCGTAGAGATTGAACGTGCGGCCAAGGAGTTGGCAATAACCGAAGATTTCCGGTGCACTCGCGTAGCGCTCGGTGGGCATGTAGCCGGTCTCTTCGAGAAGCGGAAGGTAGGTGTAGGACTCAACGTCACACATACAACCGGGATAACGGTTCCAGTACCAAGTGCCGCCGAAGTCGCCGCCCTTTTCCACGATGCGGAAATTGGTGATGCCTTGGTTCTGCAGATCAACGCCAGTGAGCATGCCGGCGAATCCGCCACCGACGATGACGACCTCGGTCTCTTCGGTAATGGCATCGCGGGTGAAGTTCGGATCAGCGTAGGGATCCTGATCGAGTTCTTCGAACTGTTCCTTCAAACCTGAGAACTGCTTGAGTCCGTCGGTGCGCAAGCGCTTGAGCTGCTCTGCCGCGTACTTCGCCCGAAGTTCCTCAACCGAAACTTCAATGCCTTCATTCTGCTCTGCCATTTCTGATTCCCCCTAGAGAACTGACTAACGACGTCTACGACGTGAGTCGACATTGTGGCAGATCTACAGCGTCTGTTCCTGTTTGGATGTGGCAACGGTCTGACCTGTGGCGAATCGCCCAAACTCGCCATTTAACGCATTGCGTTTTTTACAAAGTCCTCAAGGCCATGACCTTCCTGGAGGCGATCGCCAGCATGGAAGCTGCCACGAAGGTGGCGGCGAATCCCGCCCGGTGAATCTTCGGTAGCCCGCGCTGCCGAGTGCCAAAGATGGGCATCGTGCAGAAGTACATCACCCCGATCGGCATAGACCGCTACCTCGCCGGGGACCTTTTCAAATTCCGGGGGCATCCCATCGGTGTTGTGGCGATGACTTCCGGGTAGCACACGCAAAAATCCATTGGCCGGCGAGGTCCCGTCTATATGAATCGTGAACGCGACAGATGGCCAGATAGTGAGGTGCGGTCCCGACTGCCAATCTGAGTGCCAACCGATTCGCGAATAGCCCGAATCTTTTCCGGGGCGAGAGTCTTGATACACAACCCCAAACCGTTCGTAGTCGAGTAGCCACATCTTCTCGCCTAAGAGTCGTTGCATTGACTCGATAATCACCGGAGTGTGAACCGCGTCATCAGCGAGATCAGAACACTCAGTGATGTGACAGACGTAGTGCGCAAACGGCTCCCCTTCGATCAACGCGTCGGGATCATCGAGGATAACGGTTCCGTGTTTCTCGTCCATTGTCCCGGTGAGGAGTTCCAACTGCTGCCGCTGCATCTCTTGTTCAAGCGCAAAAAGTTCCGCGTCCGAATACACATTGCGGATGCGCGCGAAACCCCAGCGCTGAAAGAACTCGACAATCTCGTCAATCTCATCGGGATCAAAAACAGCAAGTTCTGGCGACGCAACGAAGCGATCGCCATCAATTTGATCGATGTGACGTTCCCTTGAATTCAGATTTGGATGCGATGTAGTTGTCATGACCTGATCACTGATCGAAACGTGAGGTTGATTCGCTCGCCCACTGGCTTCTTTGTCTTCGGAACACGATGTTTCCATAGTGCTTGCGTCATCCCTCGCATGATGACGAGATCGCCGTGATGTAGATCTAACTCGATTTTCTCTGCGTGGTCGTCTGCACGTCGTAAATCGAAGCGACGAGTAGCCCCAAGACTCAGGGAACCGATTACTGGCATTGGCCCAAACTCAGATTCATCGTCGGCGTGCCAATCCACCCCATCATTGCCGTCTCGGTAGAGGTTGCAGAGAACCGAATTGAATGTTGCTCCTGCGTGTTCGCTCACAAGATTCCGCAGCATTAGGAGTTCCTCTGACCACGGGTCAGGATCATGGTGAATTCCTGAGTAGGTGTAGTCGAGACCCTCATCGGCAACCCATGATTCGAGCCGAGGCACAGAGATGAGCCGCCCAAACATCCGGAGATAGTCCTGTCGCCACCCCACACGTTCACGAAGCGCCACGAACGCGGCATCGGCGGCGACTGAATCGACGGCGTTACGGACGAGGATGACATCGAGTCCGGGGCCCTTGGGTTGTTCATCGAACAACGCTGGCTGACTTGTCATCACACCTCCTCCTTATCAAGCAACTTTCAGCCCAACGATAGGTTCACCCCGCCGCTGATGAGCGGCTGGAAGTACGGTAACGGTATGACTTTTCCAAATCGACCGCCTGAAGGCGACTGGTGTGGCTCGCAGTTCCTGAAGTTCGAGCGCGAGGGTTCGATTGCTGTTCTCACTGTCGATCGTCCCCATCGACGAAACGCTATGACACCAGCGATGTATTTCGGTGTCCGCTACGCCGTCGACCACGTCGCGAAGTCTGACGATCTCGCGGCACTTGTTATTACCGGAACCGGTGATGTCTTCATCCCCGGCGGCGACCTCGGCGGCGACCAGGAAGACAGTTGGGCTGACCTCGCCAATCTGCTTCATATGGACAACGTCCCATTCGATGCGATTCGAAATGCGTCCAAGCCCATCGTCTCTGCAGTGAACGGCATCTGCCAAGGCGGAGGGCTCGTCATCGCGATGCTTTCCGATGTCGCCGTTGCTTCGACGAACGCAACCTTCCGTGCTCCTGAGATGCTCCGCGGAATTGCCGACACGTCCTACGCCGCGATCCTTCCCGGACAGATCGGGATTCCACGCGCTCGCGACATGCTCATGACCGGCCGCTCCATCGATGCGGACACTGCGGAGTCTTGGGGTCTTGTTACCCGAGCCGTATCGCCTGGTGCTGAACTCGCCGAAGCGATCGAGATTGCGAAACAAATTTCTCGCGGAGCACCAGGGGCTCGCAACATTGTCAAACGCGAGATCAACCGCCAATACGAAAACTACGACCGCATGTCGATGACCGAATCGCTCTACGGGCCAGAAGCTCTCGAGGGGTTCAATGCGTTCAAGGAACGGCGCAACCCGTCATGGGTGCCTGAAGACCTTCGCACAGAAGGCCGCCTCTGATCCCACTTGGGATCAGTTTCGAAGATGCGAGCGTCACTTGGTGAGATCGAAACGGCACTCGTTTCGCTTGCGCGTTCCGTTGCAACTGATACAGGCGTTTCGAGTATCGAGGGACTTCCTCCGTTCGCTGACGCCGATAGGGCATGGAGCGCTCTCGAGACAAGCGGGTTACTCAGCCTGCGCAATGACGGCGGATCAGTTCTCGATCTAGTGCTGTGTGCAGAACAGTTTGCGGCAGCGCTAAGCGCATCGCCCTTTATCGGAGCAGTCCTCGGCCGTGAACTCGCGGGACCAACGAGCGAACGAATTGTTGTCAGCCTTGATGGCCACATCGCTCCCGATGCACTTGGTGCTGAGAAAGTCACATTTGTGCGAGCAGGTCACACTCACGTAACGAATTCGGATTCGGTGATCCTCACCGCCGATCGGTCTCGAGTCGCGATGACAACTGCTTCTTCCGATGTCACATCGATCAGTGCTGCAGATGAAGCGGGCTTCCTTGCCCTGACGCAACTTCTTTTGGGCGCTGATCTCGTCGGAAACGGAATCGCTGCCATCCAGGACGCTGTTTCCTATGCCTGTAAGCGTGAACAATTCGGTGTTCCAATCGGCGGTTTCCAAGCCCTGCAACATCTTCTTGCTGATGCATGGGTTGACCTCGTTGCTGCGCGTAACGCACTCCGATCGGCGGCCTGGAAACTCGGGAACGAAACGAGCGACGCGCACTCGTCAGCCGCGCGCGCATCACTCGTTGCTTCCGAAGCCGGGGTTCGTGGCTGCGAAACTGCCACTCAGGTACTTGGCGGGATTGGACACACGTGGGAGCACATAGCTTCGGTCCGTCTCCGACGCGCGCTCATGTCACGAGCGTTGCTGCCAACACCTTCCGACGAACTGCTCTGCGCTCGAATTGGCGTCACTCCTTCTGGTAACGCTCTTCAAGATGGCTTCGACCTTCGCGATGACGCCGTAGAAGCATCGTTCCGTGCACGACTTCAGACCTGGCTTTTGACAAAACCACCAACTACGGATTGGCACCAACGACTTGCGGCAGCCGGATTCATGGGCGTTTCAATGCCGACCGAAGCCGGCGGTTTTGGACTTCCCGTCACCTGCGAAGCGATCGTTTCAGAGGAACTCGGCGACAGCGGTTTTCCTTCACCTCCAGCAATCGCACATCTTGCACACGCGCTCGCCGAATTCGGAACCACTGAACAGCGAGAAGTTCACCTCGCACGCATGCTCAACAGTTCTGTTCGCTGGTGTCAGGGCTTTAGCGAACCCGGAGCCGGTTCCGACCTTGCTTCACTCCGCACTCGAGCGCACATCGACGGAGATGATTTCGTCATCAACGGGCGAAAGATCTGGACAAGTGAAGCAGCTCAATCCGAGTGGATTCTTTTGCTGTGTCGAACGAACGAACATCCACATCGTGGTCTTTCAGTGCTACTTCTCCCCATCAATTCTCCCGGGATCGAAGTGTCGACCATCGTCACGGCGTGGGGATCCGAGGAATTCGCCGAGGTGTCATTTACCGATGTGCGTGTGCCGAAGTCTGCACTTCTTGGTGTCGAAGGTCAGGGCTGGGAAATCGCGATGTCGTTACTTGCCGTCGAACGTGGGCCAGCTGATATTGGTTGGATCTCAAAGTTTCGGCGAACAGCGTCTGAGCTACTTGGCGATCCGCTCATCGCAGCTCGGCCCGACGTGCAACATGTAGCGGCGTGGATCGAAGCGCTCGATGCCACCGTTGCCGTCACATTGACTGATCGACGAAATGGCACATTCGATCCAACCTTGGGTTCGATCGACAAACTCCTGATGACCAAAGTCGACCAACTTCTTCACGATGTCGCGCTTCAATCAGATTCTCAAGCACTTTTCCAAGAGACGACCGAAACGCTTGAGCGCTACCTATGGGCGCGTGCAGCAAGTGTGTTTGGCGGAACTAGCCAGATTCAAAAGAACATCGTTGCTCAGCGAATCCTTGGCCTTCCGCGAATCTGAAATTCAGTTCAACCACGAACCCGAGCCACAGCCTCTCGGACTTTGTCTTTCTGAATCTTCCCCATTGGATTGCGTTCGATCGCCTCCACAAAAACGATTTCCTCTGGGCACTTGTACTTGGCCAACCCAAGCGAGATGCAATGTTCGGCGAGACGAGAAACATCAATTGAACTGTCGGGAGCAAGAACAATTGCGGCACACACACGCTCGCCAGTTCTCGCATCGGGAAGCCCAATGACAGCAACATCAGCAACTGATTCGTGGAACAGAATGGCTTCTTCAACTTCAGTCGCTGAGATGTTCTCTGCATTACGAATGACGACATCTTTCAGTCGACCAACGATGCGAATTCGCTCATCATCAGAAATCTCGGCGAGGTCGCCGGTTCGAAACCAGCCATCGTCTGTGAACGCAGCAACGTTGAGGGATTCGTCAACGTAACCAAGGAAACATTGCGCACCTCGTAGCTGAAGTTCGCCATCGATCACACGAGCCTCAACTCCTGGTCCGGCCGGGCCGACATCTCGACCAACATCGGGACCATCAAACCATTCACACGTGCAGTTCGGAACTTCAGTAAGTCCGTAGGCCCCAACAACTCCCGCTACGCCAAACGTGTCGATGAGCTCTTGATTGACCTCTCCGGGGATCGGGGCCCCACCGCCAACACACCCTCGAACGTTCGGAAATAACGAACCGCCTTCGTTGCGATGTTCTGCCTCAAGAAACGCACGGAAAAATGGAACAGCAGAACCCAACATCGTCGGGTTGTGTGTTGCCATGCGATCGGCAGTCGTTGCCGGATCGAAGACGTCGAACAACACCAGTCGCACTCCGGTATTCAGCGATGTCACCAACATCGCGATTCCACCGATATGAGAAAAGGGCCACGCAATCGGATACACGTCATCGGGGCAAAATCCCAAACGCTCCGACAGCGATAACGCCGAAGCCATCGCCGACTTATCGGTGTGGCGAACACCTTTCGGCGCTGCCGTTGTCCCCGAAGAGAAATAAATCCAGCGACCGTCATCATTCGTACTTGGTGGCGCTGGAAGCACGGATGAGTCGCCGTGTGGCAATCGCAATGGCGTTGTCGCATCAACCAATGCTTCATAATCCGCAGTCCAAGAGCGAAGCCCAAGTTCATTCGCCATTACTGCATGGTCGAACCCGCGCCAACGTTCGGGGACGATCAACAGATCGGTTCCGATCTGACTAGCGATGTGTCCAACTTCCGCGTGGCGGAGCATTGAGATAATCGGATTCTGAACAACGCCAAGCCGCGCACACGCGACGAGCATGACGATTGCCTCGAGCGTGGTCGGAATCTGCCATGACACGACCCCGCCTGGAACAACCCCGAGTTCGAGAAGGCCTGCAGCAACGTGTTCAGCAGCGTCACGCAGTTGACCGGTCGTGAGCGAGCGACCGTAATCGTCAGCAGCGACCACACGATCGGGGTACTGCTGCGCAGTCCAGTTCACCAAGTCCCAGAACGTCTCAGCCATTTGATCAGACTGCCACGTTCGGTCTGGCAGCGAACAAACCTCATTTCACGGCGGTTTCGTTCGAACTTCGACCTCTAAAGAGATTGCCTGAAAGCGATACATTGCCTACTCCGCCAGCTGGAGTCCTTCGTGAGACTTGACCAATCCATCATTCGATTGCCGATCAGCACCGATATCGAGGCCCTCATCGCCGAGATCAGTGCGATCCCCGAAGACGTTTGGCGTCCCCATCCCGAAGGTATGCCCGGCAACAGTGCCCTACCTCTGGTTTCCGCCATGGGCGATCCAACCAACGACTCCGTCGTAGGCCCGATGCGACCGACACCTCATTTAGAAACTCTGCCATCAGTCATAAACGTCATGGTCGGGCTAACCGGACTCGGCTGCCCCATTGGTCGCACCCGATTGATGCGTATCGACATCGAATCAGAAGTGAAATCGCATGTTGACACCAATCGCTATTGGTGGGACCACCTTCGCGTCCACATTCCGATTATCACCGACCCCGCCGTGCTGTTTCACGTTGATGATGAATCCGTGCACATGGAACCGGGCAGTTGTTGGGTGTTCGATACCTGGCAACCACACCGTGTAGAAAATCCTGTAAATGCTCCGCGAATTCACTTAGTCATTGACACTGTTGGTGGTGCCAGTTTCTGGTCCCTCATCGACAGGCAGACGGGAGCACTTGATCCCGATTCACCTCTCCCCGCGGTGCAACAGATCAGTGCGATTGCGTTCGAAACTGCGAATCAACCATTGGTAATGCCATCAGCAGAAATCGACCAAACGCTCGCAAATATTTTTCATCAGTTCGCCGAAGTTGACCTCGACAAGGCCGTTGAGCTTGACCAAGCGCTCATTTCTTTCCGACGTTCTTGGAAAGCATGCTGGTCTCACTTTGGCGACAACCCTCAAGGTTTTGATTCCTTCGAGAAGATCCGCGATGAAGCCGACAAGGTTGTCGACCTCGTTGAGGATCAACTTGCCAACACGGTGAAGGTCAACGAAGCGATCCGGCAACTTGTACTTCGTCCATCACTCGTGCGAGATGCATTTGGCAGTTCCCCACAAGTTGCTCCTGCGGCGAATCCCGGCGCTGCGGATGCTTCACCAACTTCAGCGCAACCTCCACAATCCACTTCGCCGGCAGTGCCTGCGGCAAAACAAATTGGTGAACCGATCACTCTCGATCGTCCGGTGTTCATCATCTCCTCGCCTCGTTCGGGCAGCACGATGTTGTTCGAAGCGATGATGCGCGCCAAAGAGTCCTACACAATCGGCGGCGAAAGCCATCAACTCATCGAGGCATTCCCCGCGCTCGCACCCGCGTCTCATGGTTGGGACTCAAACCGTCTCACCGAAGAAGACATCACT
>CAMAYJ010000053.1 GCA_945862505.1 Bifidobacterium breve
TCCGCGCCGACAATGTTGTGCGGCGGAATGTTGATAGTGATCGTGACGACGCCGCCACTGCGCGTCGTACGCAGAGCGCCGTCAGTCATCGTTCAGACCAGGTCGAGCGTGAGGTCAGCGAACTTCACGACCTCGCATGTGGGCTTCTCGATCGCGCCCTCGGGCAGGAAGAAACGGAAAAACATCGTGCCCAGATTGCGGCCTTCGGTGTCGATCCAGTTCGCATGTCCTGGATCAGAGTGCGCGAGCACCATCGTGAATGAACCATCGGCATTCAACGTGGTGTTGGCGCGGTTGCGGCTGACCTGACGGTTCACGTAGTCGTACATCTGCGACCAACGATTCCAAAGGCAAATATTTCCGAAGACGCACTCGGGCCAACGGCCACGAATCACAAGCGCTTCGTCATCACCGATGAGATACGGAGCCATCGCATACGCAGCGTCAAACGCAGCAAATGCCATGTTTCCCGGCACTACCGGCTGCGGAAGTTCGTTGGGAATACGCGACACAAACGGAATAGGCGTGTCTTCTGAAGGTGCGATCGAAGCAACGGTCTTGCTGCGCACATGGTTGATGACGCGCTGCAATCCTTCTGACACTCGTTCGTCATTCCAACGCGGCGGGGCGGGAACCTTCGTGACCGCTTCAATGCTGATCGGCACATGCAACGTCTGCGATGCCGAGGATGACCATGGGAACTCGAAATAGTGGCGAGTGGTGATCCGTCCACCGTCGGTCGGAATCTCAAGCCAGTTGCGATCGGCTTTAGCGCCGCCGAGACGAATTTCGTAATTACCATCGGCATCGATGTCCATCTCGGTGTCATTCAGGACACCCGAGGTGTGCGTTGCATACGAACCGTCGGCCGCACCGGCTTCCATCGTGAACGAGGTGTAGACCGCACCGGCGATATTTCCACGAACGACGTATTCGTTGTTGGGAGCGACTGGCGTCTCGAAGTACACGGCATCGGAATTGTCGCCGGTGAATGAACGAGTCGGCGACACGATGCGATTGAAAACCGGGCGCTGCGGATCGAATTCCTGATGGGAATACAGCGCGCTCTGAAGAATGTGGGTGAGATTGCGGAATCCCTCGGCCACATCGTCATCGGTCATGACCGGGCCCGGAACGACCCATTCGTCACCTGCCTGCTGCAGCAGTGCCACTAATTCGTTGTACTTCTCTCGCGACTTGAGCTCGCCCATGTCTTCCCCCTCGAAAACGTCAGGGGTGCATCCTCGCGAAGATTGGCCCGGCCTGCACACAAGAGCCTCGATCGGTTTGGGCGGCTACGGTCGGCTCCGTCAAGGGGGACATATGAAAACAACCGAAGAACGTCTGGCCGAAGCACTCGATTATCTCGATATTCGTCGTCTTCAGGACCGTTATGCCGACATTGTCACCCGTCGGGCGTGGTCCGAACTCCACGAGATCATGCGGCCGGGCTGCAAACTCGAACTCGATCTCGGCGATAACCAAATGGTGTTCGACGGTCCTCAGGCCATCGGCGATTTCATCAGCGAGCAACTCGAGGCGTTCGAATTTTTTGAATTCGTGATCCTTAATACCGTTATCGAGGTTGACGTCGAAGCGGGAGTTGCCGGTGGTCGTATGTACATGCAGGAACTTCGCCAGAACGTGAGTGACGGTCGCCGCACCAACGCCTATGGCCTCTATCACGATCGTTTCGAACGTCATGACGGTGCCTGGTGGTTAGCCCGCCGCCGTTACGGCTCGTTCTCTCGCACCATTGCTCCGGGCCCAGAACACGAACAGGTCGTCTTCCCCCTTCCCGTCCACGACCTCCGCACGCTGTAAGCGAATCAGCCAAGCCCGCTCAGGACTGAAGGTCGACCTCGTTGCCGTTGCCGTCTCGCGCCTCAAGGGTTCGTGTTGTCGATGGCGCGCCACCAATGCCAATTGCTGACAGCACTTCGAATGCCGATTCGGTGGCCGTTGTACCTGGGGGTTGACGGAGCGTTGCGCCTTGTCGGTCTTCGTCGAGATGCCAACCGCGTTTGCTCAGCGCATCGGCAACGTTGCGGAGACGCGACGCAGAAAGTTCGTTGAATCGGACAATCAAGATGCTGCTTCCACCCTGCTTGGCGTTGATCACCAGTGGGTGCCACCCCTCAGGCGCACTCACCCTGGCTGAGGCATCGACTTCCCTTATCAGCACATGTGCCCGTAACGACACGATGGCTTCAGTGAGAATCCCAACGGCATCGAAATCAGTGGGGTCGATAACGACAGCGGTGGCCATGGGTCAAGCCTCGCGCATGGGGTTCAGCAACGGGAATGTCGCCCACGGAGCCGCACCCGTAGGATTCGGGTCCTTGGGGAGGAACAGTCATGGCTCGTGAACATCCTGTTGCCGTTATTACCGGAGCAGCTCGGGGAATTGGGGCAGCGACTGCCGCCCGGCTCGCCGCGCGCGGCTTCACCGTGGCACTGATCGACCTTCCGCTGGAATCGCCCGGCCGCCACGGAGAGATACCAGGCCCCTATCGCCCCGCACACGGGCAAGACCTCGATGAAGCAGCCGCTGCATGCAATGGCCGCGGCCACGCCCACGCTGCTGACGTTCGCAATCCCGAAGCACTGGCTCGCGTCATCGACACCGTTGTGGCACATCACGGTTCGATCGATGTTGTCGTCGCTGCCGCTGGTGCCGTTGCTGGTGGCGCCCCGCTTTGGGAGACCGACGATGACACATGGCGAACAATGATCGACATCAACCTCACTGGCGTGTTCAACATCGCTCGCGCGGCGTTGCCCGCCATGCTCGACGCGCCATCGCCTCGTAACGGTCGATTCGTCGCCGTTGCTTCGGCGGCTGCTCATCACGGGCTTCCGCAACTTGCTGCCTACTCTGCCGCCAAACACGGTGTTGCCGGTTTGGTGAAAGCACTTTCGGCCGAACTCGCTGACAGCGGTGTTACCGCCAACGCAGTGTGCCCCGGTTCAACTGCGACGGGCATGCTCGATGCCAGCGCCGCGATCTACGGGATGGCTGACCGCAGCGAGTTTGCCGATCAGGCCCGCATTGGTCGCCTTATTGATCCCGATGAAATTGCCGTAACGATCGAGTGGTTGTGCGTCGACGCACCCGCAGCGCTGACGGGTTCACTCATCGATGTCGATGGCGGTTTCCGCGCATGAGTTCGTTTAATCGCGCTGCTGTCGAGGCAATCTGCGCCGACGTCGTTGGCCGCCGCAATGAGATCGACGTCGTTGTTGCTGCGCTTGCCGCTGAGCGCCACGTGCTGCTTGAAGGCCCGCCAGGTACCGGCAAGTCCTCATTGCTGCGAGCGCTTGCGCATGCTTCTGGGGTTGAACTCGTCTTCGTCGAAGGAAATGCTGAACTCACACCGGCTCGTCTCGTAGGAACCTTCGACCCCGCTCGCGTGCTCACCGATGGCTACAGCCCCGAGGTGTTCCTCGACGGCCCGCTCGTCGATGCGTTGCGCACCGGATCGTTGTTGTACATCGAAGAGATCAATCGTGTTCCGGAAGAAACGCTCAACGTCATCATCACGGCGATGAGCGAACGCGAACTCCACATTCCCCGCCTCGGTCGCGTCGTCGCCGAATCGGGTTTCCGGGTTGTCGCCGCAATGAATCCGTTCGATGCGGTCGGTACTGCCCGAATCTCTTCTGCTGTCTATGACCGCGTCTCTCGAGTGTCAATGGGTTATCAGTCGCTGGAAGAAGAAACAGAAATCGTTGGCCGCGAGGCGAAAGGTGCGGGCGCCGGACCACTCGGCAATCGTGCGGTTCGCGTTGTGCGGGCAACACGAAACCATTCTGATGTTCGTGTTGGTTCTTCGGTTCGAGGAGCGATCGATCTCTCGCTCATCGCCGAACAACTCGCCAACCTTCGCGAGCAATCGGTCACCGATGAAGAACTTGGACTCGATGCCGCGCTCGCGGCCCTTTCCGGCCGTATTCGCGTTCGAGAAGGTTCAGGCCGCACGCCTGAAGCAATCGTGCGTGATCTTTGGGCGGCCAATCCGCTCGAACTCGACGAACAATCACCCGGGAGTGATCCGGGAAAAGCCTGAGCCCGTCGCCCGATAACGGCGGCGGGGGCAGCCGACCCCCTCAAGCTCCTGACGATGAACGCGTGCTTGAAGGCGAAGAGGCCGAACAAGCGTTGGCCGAGGCTGGTCGTCAATCAACCTCTCGTCGGCAAATGGAACAACACGAATCATTTCAAGAGATTTCTCCTGAGGTCGGCATTCTCGATGAAGAAGCGTTTGCCGATGCACTGCGCGACGATCCCGACGAAACTCTGACGCTGCTGGCGGAACTCGTTGGTGCAACCGATGAAAAGTTGCGTGAATTGGCTCGTTCGCTCGCCGGACGCGTGGTTGTCGATGTGGTTCGCACTGGTGCACCGCGACGCCGAGGAATTGGTCGCTTACGGCACCGGCGCGCTGATCACGGCGGCGAACTTGATGTTGACCGGAGCCTTGAAACGATTGCTGCATCACGAGCACGAGGCGATGCGCCTTCGCTCGAAGATCTCACCGCTCGTGATTGGTCGAAGCCCAATCTCGCACTCTGTCTTCTCATTGATCGCAGCGGTTCAATGGGCGGTGAGCGTTTAGCGACCGCAGCCGTAGCCGCAGCCGCATCGCTATGGCGAGCACCAATCGATACGAGCGTGATCGCATTTTCCGACGATGCCATCGTGATTGCCTCTCAAGGTTCGGGTCGCGATGCCGAGGATGTCGTCAACCAGATTTTCCGTCTTCGCGGCCACGGCACCACTGACCTGGCGTTCGCGTTTCGCACCGCAGCAGCGCAACTGGCGCGCTCATCAGCGACTCGAAAGATCACCCTGTTGCTGTCCGACGGCCGAGCTACTGCTGGCGACGACCCCACCATCGCGGCCACGAGCCTCGACGAACTCATCGTGTTGGCACCAGCCGACGATGCCGACAATGCGCAGTCCCTCGCCGACTCGGTAGGTGGCCGCTGCGTCATGGTCTCAGGACCAGCGCATATCCCCGAGGCACTGGCCGACGCCCTGCAGTCCTAAACGTGTGCGTATTGGGCTATCGGTGCGACGATGGTGCCAATGACTTCCGATCACATCCTCGGCGATCTCACCTGGACAGATGTTCGCGACACCTCACGCATTGTGCTCATCCCCGTCGGAAGCCTTGAACAACACGGCCCCCATCTGCCGCTCGATACCGATACTCGGATTGCAACGTCGCTGGCCGCGCATGTCTGTGAACTACGCGCCGATCTTGTTCTTGGCCCCGCGCTCACCGTCGGCGCTTCCGGTGAGCACGCGGGTTTCGAAGGGACGTTGTCGATCGGAACCGACGCCCTCACGACGGTTCTTGTTGAACTGGCCCGTTCCGCTGATGCATTCCGCGGCGTTGTGTTCGTCAATGGGCACGGTGGCAACCGTGATGCCCTTTTGGCAGCGCGAGCGATCCTTCATCACGAGGGTCGAACCGTTGTGGCCTGGTCGCCATCGATTCCCGGTGGCGATGCCCACGCCGGCCATACCGAAACCTCAATCCTGCTTGCCCTCGATCCTGACTGCGTGCGGGTCGATGCCATCGAAGTCGGAGCTACGGCCCCGCTGAATGAGTTACTTGAAGACCTGCAGGCTGGCGGCGTGAAGTCACGCAGCGCCAATGGCGTTCTTGGCGATCCCACAACAGCCACTGCCGAACATGGCAACGAAATTGTCATCACGCTTGTTGCTGATCTGGCGCGAACGATCGACAAAGTATTCACACAATGACGATGTCTGAACTCACCGGTCTGCACGTCATCGCAGATCCGTCACTTCAGCAGCGCGAACGCGGGACTGTTCTGATTGGTGGGTCCCCACTTCGCATTGTCCGCATTAGCGAAAAGGGTGCCGACCTTGTCGATGCACTTTTAGATGGTGCGCCCGTTCCGCCGGGAAAGGGCGCGACATCATTAGTTCGCCGACTTCTCGATGGCGGATTGTTGCAGCCTGTACCTCAATCAACGCCATTCACGGCCGCCGATGTCACGGTTGTGATTCCTGTTCGAGGTTCGCTTGAACCGAGCCTGCTAGATGGCATCGGCGAAGTCGCGCACATCATCGTGGTTGATGATGAAAGCTCCGAACCGATCACGGTGCCATCGCACACAATGCACGGCGTAAAAGTTCGCTGCCTACGTCGCGACACCAACGGTGGTCCCGCCGCCGCGCGTAACACCGGGCTTGGCGCCGTTACCACCGCTCTCGTGGGGTTTGTCGATGCCGATTGTGTTCCTCGCGCTGGTTGGATTGCTTCTTTGCTTACGCAATTTGGTGATCCCAATGTTGCTGTCGTTGCTCCGCGAATCACGTCAGTGGAACCAGTGGGAACCGCAGATCATCCACTCCTTTCGCGTTATGAACGCGCTCATGCATCGCTCGATCGCGGGACACAACGAGGGCGAGTGCGTGCTCGGACTCGGGTTTCTTATGTTCCGTCGGCCGCGCTCGTCTGTCGCGTCGATGCACTTCGGGGAGTCGGCGGCTTCGACGAGGCCATGACCGTTGGGGAAGACGTCGACCTGGTGTGGCGTCTCGATGAATCAGGCCACACCGTTCGCTACGAACCAAGTGTCACCGTTGGCCACCGCCACCGCACCAGCCCGTGGCCCTGGCTGCGCCGGCGCTTCGACTACGGCACGTCGGCCGGTCCGTTGGCCAAACGCCATCCGGGAGCACTGGTTCCCATCGAAGCCTCGGGGTGGAGCATCGCCACGTGGGGCCTCGTTGCTGCGGGTCACCCGATTGTGGCGGGTGCCGTTGTCGGGGCCACCGCAGGAATGCTGAGCGGGAAACTCGACGCACTTTCGCGACCAATGCCTGTGGCTGCGCAAGTGGCCGGTCGCGGTCATCTCAGTGCTGGTCGCACCATTGCGCAGGGTCTTGTTCGGCCCCTTTGGCCGTTGACCGCACTCGCAATCATCGTCATTCCATGGCGACGTTTAAAACTCGCGCTTCTGGCTGCGGTGCTCGCGCCTTCGGTCATTGACTGGGTGCGCACGCGGCCCAACATCTCGCCCATTTCCTACGTCGCGCTGCGCCTTGCCGATGACATGGCGTATGGCGCGGGCGTATGGGTCGGCTCCGTGCGCGCCGGAACCATCGAACCGCTCATTCCCGATGTCACCAGTTGGCCGAAAGCCAGTCGCTACACGCGCTGGCGCATCGACAAGGCTCAGCCCTAAAGAGGCTCAGCCGACGTTCAAGAGATCGACGACGAACACCAGGGTTTCGCCGCCCTTGATCACGCCACCGGCGCCACGATCGCCATACCCAAGATGCGATGGAATGGTGATGCTTCGGCGGCCACCGATTTTCATACCGGCAACGCCCTGATCCCAACCAGCAATGACTTGACCGGCACCGAGGCGGAACTCGAAGGTGTCATTGCGATCCCATGAGGCGTCGAACTGTTGCCCGTCGCTCCACGCGACACCGACATAGTGAACGGTGACGTTCGCGCCGGAAAGAGCTTCGGTGCCGGTGCCAACTTCGATGTCTTCGATGACAAGGTCGGCCGGCGGTGCGGTGTCGGGAATGGTCACGGTGGGTTTGGTATCAGCCATGGACGAAACTTAGTGCGAGTCAGGAACGATGGGCCACAAGGGCTCGCCATTCCCCGTCTTCTCGAACGTCATCAACAACCGCACCGGCCTGATTGAGTGCTGCGCCAACAACTTCGATCTGTTCCGCAAGTAGCCCACTCAGAACCAAGACGCCATGAGACTTTGCGATCTGGACCAAACCTTGGGCCATCGAACAAAGCGTCGCTGCGCCGATATTGGCCAGCACAAGGTCATAGGTTGCGCTGTCGAGTTCTTCAGTCGTTGCGGTCGAAACGTCAACGACATCGGCCACGTCATTGCGGCGCGCATTTTCGATCGTGGCGATGATCGCGTCAGGAGAAATATCTGTGGCGACTGCCCCCCTTGCCCCCAGGCGCACCGCAGCAATCGCCAAAATGCCACTTCCACAACCAATGTCGGCAACCACTGCACCGGGCGTGACGAACTCTGCCACAGCCTCCAAACACAGCCGCGTGGTCTCATGCGATGCACTTCCAAACGCGTGACCGGGATCGATCAACAACACAAGGTCATCGGTGGTCACATCTGGCGGGGCATCGAGCCACGGCGGAACGATCACGATGTTGGAACCGGCTCTCCATACCTGGGCATGTTCTCTCCATGCATCAAGACCGGTCTCCGCGGCCACAGATTCCGCCGTTACTGTCCAACGATCAGAAAGCGTTTTCACGACGAGTTCTGCCAGCGTTGCCTCGCAGCCAATTCGAAGTTCGATCGACCCGTTGGCTAGTGCGAGTTCTTCAACTCCGCTGACGCCCAAGTCCCAGACCAACCCCGATACTTCATCAACCTCGTCTTGGTGAACAACGAGAACCACTGCGGTCCAGTCAGTCACAACGGGTCGACACCAAACGGGTTTCCGTCGAATCGATCGACTGTCGCGAAATTTTGAACTGGTTCGCGGCGCAACTTGGTGGGCTGATGCACGGGGTGCCCGATCATCATCACGCCGGCTAACGAGAGGTTCTCGGGAACATTGAGAAGATCACGAACCTGGGGCTCGACTCGCGCGTGCATCGTGGTGATGACGCCACCGAGTCCTTCGGAACGAGAGGCAAGAAGAATGTTCCACATAAACGGATAGATCGATGCTCCCGCAACCATTGTGTAGTGGCCAAGATCACGATCAGTTGCCACTAATCGCTCCAAGTCACCGAACACCGCCAAGATGATCGGTGCACCAAAAGTGATTTCCACTCGATCGCGAACGATCTCGTCGTAGTCGCCACTCGTACGTGCCGCGTCGACGACCTTGTCTTCAAGTTCGCGATCACCAACAGGCGACCAGGGTGTGAAGCCCGCGGCGGTCTGGGCGAAGTAATCGCGCCACGGTCCGAGATACAACTCGCGCAACGCAGTTCGAAGCACAGGGTCTTTCATGACAACGACATGCCAGGCCTGACGATTCCCGCCATTCGGAGCGAAACGTGCATGATCGAGAATTCGCGTCAGTACTGCGTCATCGACCGGTTCGTCGGTGAACTCCCGAACCGAACCAGTTCCTCTGATCATGGCGACCAGATCCGTTGACTTGTCCATCACAAACCTTCTCTCACAAACCTTCTTGTGGCCGTCGCCCATGAGGGCACATTGCTATCGACCGAGATACTCGTCACGTATCTGTTGCTTGTAGAGCTTCCCCGTTGGGAGTCGCGGCAACTCATCACGAAAGTCGATGACTCGCGGCACCTTGAATCCGGCGAGTTGCTCGCGGGCATAGGTACGCAATCGCTCGATGGTTGCGTCGTCCGCCGCAATTCCGGGTTCAAGCTGCACCACAGCGTGCACATACTCGCCGAACTCCGGATCAGGGAGGCCGAACACCGCAACATCAACGACATCGGGATGCATGATGAGCGCCGATTCGATTTCGGCCGGGTAGATGTTGACGCCGCCGGAAATAATTGTGAACGCGCGGCGGTCAGTGAGGTAGAGAAAGCCGTCCTCGTCGAGATAGCCGATGTCACCAAGCGTCATCCAGTTGTCAAACTGCGGATGGCGACTGTCTTTCGTCTTTTCCGGATCTCCGTGGTATTCGAAATTGGCTTGGGGCTGTTCGAAATACACAAGGCCAATTCCACCAGTTTCGAGTTCCTCGCCTTCGTCATCGCAAATATGCGGAATGCCATTAATCGGCTTACCGACCGAACCCGGATGTGCCAGCCACTCCTCAGATGTAAGGAATGTCATGCCATTGCCTTCGGTGCCGGCGTAGTACTCGCTCACGATCGGGCCAAGCCACTCGATCATTTGCCGTTTGGCCTCGGGCGGACACGGCGCTGCGGCGTGCACCATCAACTGAAGGCTCGACAAGTCGTAACGAGCCTTGACCTCATCGGGCAATCCCAACATTCGCACCATCATCGTGGGAACAACCTGCGCGTGAGTGATCGAATCGCGTTCGACAACACGCAAAAATTCCTCTGCATCGAACTTCTCGAGAACGACAACGGTGCCACCGAGTTCGTGAATACCACAGGACCAAATGATTGCGGCCGAGTGATACAGAGGGGCAGGACATAAATAGATCGACTCAGAGTTCATCCCCAACATGAATTCGAGCAGCAATGAGATCGTCCCGCCCTGGCCATCGTCAACCATTCGATCAGGAAGTGCGCGCTTAATTCCTTTCGGCCGACCCGTGGTGCCCGAGGAATAGAGCATGAAGTCACCGCGGGGTTGCGCCGCAAATGCTTCGTCAGTGGTCGACGCGAGCGCGTCTTCGTAGGACTCAAAACCGTCAACGGTTCCGTCCATCATCAAACGCACCGGGCAATCCGGGATGAACGCCAGCATTTCCTGGGCAACCTTCGACTGATTCTTCGTGGAAATGAATGCTTTCGCGGTGGAATCGGTAATCAGGTAGGCAGCTTCCTCCGCTTGCAGATAGCGGTTGACCGTCACCAAATACATGCCAGAGCGCAACGCGGCCCACGCCACTTCGAAATACCGCGGATTGTTTTCGGCAAAGATCGCCACCATGTCGCCGCGAACGAGACCTTGTTCGGCCATATAGCGAGAGAGTCGCTTTGAACGCTCATCGAGTTCGGCGTAGGTGACGACCGTTCCCGAAGAACCCATGATTACTGCAGCTTTGTTTGGCGTCGTACGCCCGTGTTCTCCCGGATACATGATTCCCCCTTGCGAAGACCGAAATGCCCGTGACAAAACGGACCCTAGTCCCGACTCCGCCGGGTGAACTCGGAGTGCAGTGCGTTCAGTCGCTGCTATTCATCGTTGTGAGGGCGGCGCGACAGGCCTCACAAACGGGGTACTGATAGGGGTCGCGGGTGGGGATGAACTTCTCGCCGCACAGCGCGGTGATTTCCTCACCAAGCACATAGCCGCGCATTTGATCGTCCTTGCGAATGATGTGCGCGACTTTGCCCTCTTCAAGACCAGGATCAGACGTCCGAGTGTCTTGGCGTTCACTGACGTCGGATTCGGTAATCGAGAGACGAACTGCGGTGCTACTCACAGTTTCAGCGTACCGCTCCGCTCGAGAGGGGCCGAAGGTCAGGTGCCCCGAGTGTCCCAATGCCACGGCTCGCTTGGGAGGTTGTAGAACCCAAACCGACCCGCATTCGCCGCCAGCCATACAAATCCTGGGTTGCTCCGAGAATTGATGAACCGGCCATTGGCCATGAAATCAATGGCTAAACCGCGCTCGTGGTAGGAGTACCCGGGTCGGGCCGTTGGGGGTGAGCACGCGTCGGGGGGCATCTCCCAAATGGCGTATTGAGTCGTTCCACAGTTCTGACGTCGTAACGCGATCTGGGCATTGAAATCTCGGTAGCCGTAACCGGTCAGATTGATTCCATCCGCGGATGCTGCATTCAGCAATCCACGAACTCGGGTGGCGATGCTTGATGCAACCGTGATTCCATTCACCGTCGTGAGCGCAGGTGTCGGATAGGGAGAGTTCCCACCCGGCGGCGTGGTAACTGTCGTTGAACCCGAACCCGAACCCGAACCCGAACTCGGGATGCCAATGACGGCGTTGGCGAGCGCAGCGGCTTCGTCGGCAATCTGTCGGCCTAACCCCGCATCCATCCGCGAGAGAAAAGCCGCATCCGAAAGCGTTTCGTCAAGTCGCTGCCGCACTTGGCTTGCGACTGCTTGTTGCTGAGTTTGCGCAGCCGACAGCGACTGAAGCGCGCCTTGCGCTTCTGCGGCGTGTGCCTCTGCGTCGGCCTTGGATTGACGTGCACGCGAAAGCTGCTCTTCAAGTCGCGCCTTGGTGGAACGCAACTGATCGATCACATCGGTATCGGTTCGCGATTGCATGTTTAGCAGTGCGTTTCGCGTTGCATCTTCTTGCGCGCTGGTCGCCTCAAATCGACGCATAAGAGCTTCGTCCGGTGGTTCCACGTAGGCCTGGACCGCGTACTTCGCCACGCGAGCCCGCAGCGCATCAAGATCCCGACTGGTCTGTGCTGCATCTCGCTCTGCCTGCACTGCTTCTGCCGCGCTGGCCTCCGCCTGACGGCGGGCTTCAGAAAGTGCGGCCTGCTGACCGCGCACGTTTTCGTTCAATGTGCTGAGCGCAGCAAGAACCTGCGCCTTCGAACCCTCAAGCACATTCACCTGAGCGGCCACTTTGGCTTGTTCGGCGCGCACGTTTGCCCGCTGCGTTCGCGCGTCGGTGGCCACTGCACCCGCATCGACCGACGAACCAACGGCCACCCCAAGGGTGCTGGCACTCACCAGCACCGCAGCTGTAAGCGCGAAAAAGCGCCGAGTGCGCCGACTCTGCTTGTCACTGCGGGGGGATGTGGTGGCCATGGTTCCTCGTCAGATCACGTCAACGACGCAATCGTGGAAGGCCCGGTATCCGCCCGAGAACTTCAGACCTTACAACAGGGGCCCCACAGATCGTCAACACCTGTGGAAAACTTTGTGGATCTCACTGTGGAGAGGCCCCTTAGGTCTGGGGATGACCCTGTGGAAAACTTCCTCACGCTGGAGGTGATGCCTTCTCAGGCTGCCAAACACCCTCGGCCATGTAGTCATCGGCCGGGAACTCCGTTACCCACACCCGGATCGAGGGAAGCGATGCACCGATAGAGGTGTGAACTGCTTCGGTTACGGCACTGAGCAGGGCTTTCTTCTGTTCAGGGGTGCGGCCTTCGAGCATGTTGATCTGGATCAGCGGCATAGGAGACTCCATTTGTGGTCGGCAGTACTGTCCTGATCATGACTCCATCTGGATCCGTCGACCCGCTGTCCTCCTTTGAGCAGGTCGCGGCCCAGCGCCGGTCCTCACTTCTGGTTGATCGAGAGCGTGTCGTTCCCAATGAACTCCTCGACCGGCTCCTCGTTGTGGCGGCCACCGCTCCGAACCACAAGCGCACCTTCCCGTGGCGGTTCCGCATCATCACCGGCGAAGGTCGGTTGCACTTAGGTGAGGCGTTGGCCCAGGACCTCATCGACGCCCACCAGGCCGAAACAAAAATCGAAAAGGCTCGCGCCAAATATCTGCGCGCCCCAGTGGTGATCGCCGTTGCCGCGGTTCAGGGCGAGAACGACACAATGACCGCGGAAAATCGCGACGCGGTGTCAGCTGCCATCCAAACGCTTCTGCTCGGCGCCACCGCCGCCGGTCTCGCTTCGTACTGGTCGACAGGCGCAGCCATGACATCAACTCGACTGCACGAGTTTTGCGGTTTTGATCACAGCGACACGGTCGTTGGACTGATTTACCTCGGCTGGCCCACGGGCACACCACCCCCCATCAATCGACCCGCTCCCGAGGTCATTCGCATTGGGACTCCGCCCGCGACCCCGTAGGGTTTCGTCGATGGCATCGACAAAAAAGACCCCCCGAAAATTCGGACCTGATCGTCCCGACGCGCCTGGACTTGTTCGCCGTCAACGAATGTGGTCGGTGTGGGGCACTTGGTTGTTCATCCTCGTGTTCTTTGTTGCCCCAATCATCTTCGGCAACACCTTCTTCGTTCTGCCCGCCGTCGGCTTCACCGTCGCCCTCATTGCCACAATGCGTCGTTCGCGTCGACCCGACGGCCCCGATGCAGAAACGCTGTCAAAAGGCGAGTTGCGCGCGGCGAGCCCAGAGCATCCGGTTTCGGTGAACGCGGTGTGGTCTCCGGGCGCTCGCGTACGCGGTGAGCCAGCGAGACCGGGCTTCTTACTGTGTGACGGAAAGCGTCTGCGTTTCGAATGTCTCGATGACCAGATCCGCTTCGATACCAGCATCGACCGCATTGAAGTCATCACGGTCCCTAGCTTCATGCGACCCCAACTCGACCTCTCGATTGGGGGAGCCAATCATTCCGTCCGCTTCTTCCCAGCTTGGGATCTTGGCGCCACCTTCGTCGGACCAACACTGGTCGGCGAGTGGTACGCGCAATTACGCGAACTCGGAGCTTCCTGACATGGCTCGGATCAATCACACTCCTGATCCGAATCCCACCCGAGCCAAAGCACGCGCTCGTCGCAACCTCACGCTTGTCGTGTGGTGGGGAGTTGCACTGTTGTTGCTGTTTCTCCTTTCAACCGGCGCGCCATGGGTACTGGTAATTCCCCTCTTGGTCATTGGCGCGCTGGTCATCACCAACACCATCCAGGTTGTTCGCGGCGAAGGCGCAGAGCAGTACGCGATCGAACCGGGTCGACTTTCACAGTCGAAGCTGGACTCCGACCCCATTGCCGTTCCGGTTACTCGCGCACCTGATCGCCGAGAAAAGGGACGGCGCCGCGGCACGCTTCACTTTGCCGGCGGGCGGTTGTCGTTCGTGTTCAGTCCCGACCCTCAATCTCGTTCCAAAAGGGTAAAGGACGATCTTGAAGGGACCGCTGCATTCGATGCCTGGCCTTCAGACATTTCGCTCGGCCCGCGCCCGTCAACCATGCGCCCACAACTTGTCCTCCGGGTCGATGGAATCACCCATGTCATCGAATTCACCATGCCCGAGGATCTCGCTGCGGGAATGCTTGGAAAAGTTGTGGCCGGCGCGTGGTTCACGCAGCTTCTCGAGCTTGGTGCGATCTCTCCAAACGCAAATTCTTAAACGCGCCAAGGTTTCTGCTCGTTGCCGTGTCAGCATTAGCGGGTGACTGCTCCCCCCGCTGATCTCACGATGCTCAACAACGCTGTCGAAATCCTTCGCGATGCGGGCACGTTCACGCTTCAGTGGTTCGATAACCCCGCGCTTGACGTGACCACGAAGAGCGACGGAACTCCAGTAACCGAGGCCGATCGTGGAGCCGAACAAATCGTTCGCGAGCGCCTCGCGGCCCTTCACCCCGAGGATTCGGTCCTGGGCGAAGAACTTGAGGATCACATCGGCACGAGTTCGCGCACCTGGATTGTCGATCCCATCGATGGAACAAAAGCGTTCACCCGAGGCGTGCCGCTCTATTCGAATCTCCTAGCCGTCGTCGACGAACACGGACCGCTTATTGGTGTCATCAATCTCCCGGCACTGGGAACAACCGTGTACGCCGGTCGCGAGCTTGGTTGTTTCCGCGACGGTCGCCGAGTACAAGTCAGTACGCGAACCGAACCATCAACGTGTGTGCTGTCGACAAGTGGTTTTGGAACTTGGAGCGATGCTCAATTGCTCGGAGTAACGCGTGCCGGATTCGAAGTGCGCACGTGGGGTGATGGTTACGGCTACGCCATGGTCGCGTGCGGAGCCCTCGACGCGATGGTCGATCCCCAGGTTTCACTGTGGGATATTGCGCCTATGCCCGTGATCTTCGAAGAAGCCGGCGGAAAATTCACCGGTACCGACGGCAAAGAGGTTTCACTCGTTCCCGGTTCCAATGTTTCGGGCGTGGCATCGAACGGTGTTGTGCACGACGCGGTCATTGCCGCATTGAATAACCGCTAACGCTCGTCGTCGTCTTCACA
>CAMAYJ010000054.1 GCA_945862505.1 Bifidobacterium breve
CATTTCTTTGCACGCGGCCCAGTCGTCGAACCGGCTCGCCAGTTCGATGAACCCGCCGTCGACTGCAACGACTGCGCTAGGAACTTCCGGGTGTGTCGCCGCAAGTTCAAGAACGACGTTTCCGCCCCACGACTGACCGACGACTACCGGTCGGTGTAATCCAAGTTCACTGATCAGGACAACAAGATCGTTCACGATCGTTGTGAAGTCGTAGCCGTCGTCGGGTTTGCCCGATTGACCGTGTCCGCGCTGATCGATCCACACGACCGGATGACCAGCTGCGGTCAGTTCCGCCGCGACTCCGTCCCACATGCGCGCATTCGAGGCCAGACCATGAACCAGTACGAAGGGTGTTCCCGTCTGATCAAGACCACTGGTCAACGCCCGCAATTCGACGCCGGGTGCAACCGTTATCCGAAGTTCTTCGGTAGTCATTTCTTCTCCCGTCCGGCATCGGCAATCGACTCACATAAGCCGATAGTCGACAACACATCGGCACTTGAGCGCGACCATGGTGTCGAGCCGCGGACAGCGTCGACAAAAGCTCCGATCATGAGCGCGTAACAATTCGCTCCTTCGATCCGATGCTCCTCGAAACTCCCGTCGGAGCGCGTGATCGCCAAAATCGAACCGTCAGTACCCGGAGTGAACGGACGATCGACCCGAAGCGATCCGGCTGTTCCGTCAATGTGGAGCGACTGATTCTCAGGGAGTTCGAATGACGTCAACACCGAGGCAGTGATTCCTGAGGAATTGCGCAGCCAAGCCGAGGTGGTCAGATCGATTCCCGTATCGGCTGTAGTGATCTGCGCTTCGATCCCAAGTTGCCCGGAACCGAGAATTCGTTGCACTGGGTCGAGGCAGTAAATACCGACATCGAGAAGAGCCCCGCCACCCTGCTCGGTGAGCCAGCGGTAGTTGATTTCCGTCCCGGCCTCGGGGAGAGCGAGCGGAAAGGTGAACTGTGAAGCCACGTGGCGGATCTCGCCGAGATCTTCATTGTCGATCAGTGCAGCGAGCGCGATGGAAAGCGGATGGAACGGCGTCATGTACGCCTCGGCAAGCAGGACGCCGACAGCATCACAGACCTCGAACATCCGGCGAGCATCACTCGATGAAATTGCTAGCGGCTTTTCGCACAGAACATGCTTGCCCGCCTCTGCTGCTCGTTCCACCCACTCGAGATGGTCGCCGTTGGCGAGCGCTATGTACACCGCATCAACATCGGGATCAGACAGCACATCGGGATAGCCGATTGGTCCCGACCGCGCGCCACTCGCGCCGAGCGTCGCGTTCGGGCATTCGTTGATCGCGGGGATGACCGCTGCGTTCGCGATCCAGGAGTTGGCTCCCAGGATCCCGATAGTCAGTGGTTCACCCACAGGTGAGTTCCACGCCACCGTCGGCACCCGATGCATGCGCAGCTTCGAGAACGGCAACGACATCGCGTGATTCTTCCGGGGGAACCGGAACCGGTTCGCCGAGCAGAAGGTGATCGGCCAGTGCCCGATGGAACGGCCAGCCCACCCGTGCAACCGGCGGCAACACCATGTCGACAGTTCCGTAACCGGGTTCATAGCGACTCAAACGCAGATCGGTCGCAACCTCGGCATGGTGCCATTCATGGGCAACATGGCCGCGACCATCGACGAGTTGATCAATTGTCACCGGCGCGTACTCGGCCGCAGCGGTGCCCGACGTGCCCTGCACATAGAACTTGGGCTTGCGGATTCCGGCAACATCGCTCTGGATGAATCGTGCTTCGCGCCCGTCGTCCCAACGCATGTGCACGTCAATCTGATCGGCATTCGTTACGTCGCGCCAAACACGCTTGTGTGAAATCGCTCGCACGCGTTGCGGTCGGCTTCCGAAGATCCGCAGGATCCAGTCAATGTGATGCGATCCCCAGTCGTAGACTGCGCCACCCGAGAACGTCTCGTCGCTGTGCCACCAGCGACAGGGATGTTCGAAAGATCCGACGAATGTCTCCATATTGAAGACGTCACCAAGAAGTCCCGTGTCGATTGCGCGACGAAGAGCGAGGAAGTCGCCATCCCAGCGCCGATTCTGATGAACCGTGATTGTCCTGCCGACTTCCGCAGAAACAGAAAGCAACTCCTCGGCATCGGCGACGGTGAGGCACATCGGCTTCTCGACGACGACATGCTTGCCGGCCCGTAGGAGTTCAAGCGCGATCGGCGCGTGGAACACCGGCGGTGTGGCGACGATGACGACATCGACATCGTCAGCCTTACTCAACGAAGCGAGATCAACGTGACCTTGTACGGTCGGAAAGTCGACCATCGCTGCTAGGCGGCGTTCGTCGCTCGAATCGCAGACGCCGACGAATGCGAGTCCGTCGGTTTCCGTTGCTGCGAGACCATGGGTATACCCCATGCCACCAAACGGCCCGTAACCGACGATGCCGACGCCGATTGTGTTGGCAGTCGCGGAACCACCGGCCGCCAGCCGATCGAGGTAGCGCCCGATCTCGGGTGCCGTTGCCAAACGTTCGGGCGCAATCGCGCACACCAGAACCCGGCCGCTGGAGGTCAGACATTCAATGATTGAAGGAACATCGTTGAAGTGAATACTCGTGGTAGCCACGATCGTGTTGAGAGTTGGGTCCGTCACCACGAGCGTTTCGAACGCGCCGACCACTGGGGACTCGCGCCGAAGACGGGCCGCTTCGGGCCTCGCAGCGTCCGGTCGCACAAACCATTCGCCGATCGGGAGAATTTCACCCGCTTCGAGACCCAGACCAGCCAGTTCTTGGGCACTCAGATTGGAAGCGAGAGTAATTCTTGCTGGGGAAGACACGAAGAAAGGTTAGTGGAAGGCGTTGTCCACCCCCCGTTCGGGATCACATGTTTGGAATCTGATCAGGCGATGAATTCGCGAAGTGCATCGGCATCGGCCGCCGCTTGACGTTTGGCCATTGCGATTGCATCAGGAACCGCTTTCGGATCCATCAATTTCGTGAGATCCATCGATTCGGGACTGCGCAAGAAGACCTTTGTGCCTGACGCCTTCAGAGCCTCCGCTTCCGCCGCGAACCCTCCCGGTGATTGCGTCATAGCTCCAATCGGCTTCGGGGTGGGATCGGAGAGACTCAACACCACAGCGCGATCACAGCCAGCGAGGAGATCGAGGTGCGTACCGGAACCACTGACGCCGCCGTCCATGCATCGACGGTCGCCGATCGGCTGAGGGCTAAAGATTCCTGGCACTGCACTACTCGCAGCAACCGCTCGGTCGATGCCTACGCCGGAGTCGCGGGTGACAACACATCGTTCGCCCGTGAGTGTGTCAACACATGTGATGTGCAACGAATCCGACGGCCACTTCCGTGACAAAAGCATCAACGACACATTGCGGGCCATCGTGTTTGCCGACGGTGTCGCTGCAACTAGTGCGTCATGACCGATCGCTCGAATCAGATCGGGATCCGCGCTTTGAGCCGCGACGAAGGCATCGAGCGCTCGCTGTTGGCTCGGCTTGAACGAGCTTGCCGGTGCCAACAGAGCAATCAGTGCAGGGACCTTTGCCAGAAACGCCAACTCGCGTTCAAAGCGCACAATGTGGCCGCCTTCGAGAATGGAAGCGACCATCGACCCGGCAGATGTTCCGACAACTCTCCCCGCCCCCTTGAGGTCAACGCCGCGCTTGGCTAACTGTTCGACGTAGGCCGTCTGCCAAGCAACAAAGAAAACACCGCCGCCGCCAAGGGACAGGCCCAAGTGAATGCCGTCGCCGGAACGTACCGAGAAATCGATAGGGCGAGCCAAGCCATCAGAGGTCATTGTCCAACCCTAGCGAAGGGCCCAATCTGTGTGCTCTTAGCGCACGAGCGCAATCGCTCCACTCGTAGCTAGTACGAGAAGAAGCGCAGAACCCAGCAGGGCAAACCGGGTGTCGCGCTCTCGCGTCCAGTCGACTACCAGCCAACCAACTCGTACTACAGGAGCAGCAATCAACAGCACGATGCACGCTGTCCCACTCACGCGACCAACCACTCCTGGAATGAACGCGCCACCAAGGGCACATGCAAACGTCAAAATCAGCGCAACCTGCAACACACGAGAGAGTGCTCGGAAACTCATCATCGACGCACAATCAGTAGCACGCCAATAACGGCAAGGATGGCAGAAAGACCGCGACGAACAAGCGGTGGCGGAAGTACATGCTGAAGTCGAACACCAACGGTTCCACCGATCAACCCAGCAGCGGCAACGAGCGCCGCATCGGAAATGACAATGCGACCTTGAGATTCATACACGAGCAGTCCTACTGCAGCGGTCACGCCTACGGTGAACGTCGATGTTGCCGCCGCAACTTTTACTGGGACATGCATCACTTCTGATGCAGTCGGGGTCTTCACCCAACCTCCGCCAACTCCTGAAAGTCCCGAAATCAAACCGGCCATCCCCATTCCCAGCAAACCAAGTGGAAGTCGGTTTGCTCGGTACGGGACAAACCCATCGCCAAGCGGATAGACGCCGGCGAGTGTTCCTGGCGTCTCGCCAACATCGTCCACTGAGAGCGATGAATCGGGAAGATTTCGCACTCCCTTGCGTCGGGCTCCGGCGAACGCCGCAACCAATGCGACGACTCCGAGCAAAACTGCGAGCACTGACTGGCCGATTAGTCCGGAGACAAGAGCACCGATCAACGCCGCAGAAGAAGCAGCAATTTCAGTTGCGACACCAAGACGCTGATTCACAACTCGAGCTGTGAGCTGATGTGGCGCAGCAGCAAGCGAACCGGCAGCTACCGAAACTAAACCCAATGGCGCCGCGTATTTCGCCTCCATCCCCGACAAAACAAGCAGGGGAACGAGGAGGATTGCCCCACCCAGACCACCCAGCGTCCCAATTGCCGCTGTAACAAATGCGGCAAACGCAAGCGCGACTGGATTCACCCCTCGAACCTACCAAACCTCTTGGTGTTCGAAAGGTGAGTTGTCGCGCTTGGCGGTCTGAACTATCGCTTGACGGAGATGGTGATGTCAGGGGCGCTAATCGTTGCGGTCTTACCCGAGAACCAAGATGCATTTGGTGCGCCAGCAACAAATTCATTGAGGAATGCGACCGTGAGCCCCGTGCTCAGTTCCATGTCGCGTGCGTACGGCATAAAGCCTTCGCCGCAACCTTCCCTTGCTTGCACCTGGATGGCAGCCGCAACCGCTGCCGGCGCAGCAGGCAACTTCGGAATTTCATCGAGGTACATGCACACATCGGTGAACGACTGATGGGCGGCGTCGGTCATGACCACAAGCACTACGGGAGGTCCGGTGATGAGATCGAACGGTCGCTGCGAATCTTTGGCAAGCGTCGTGGTGATGTCCTTGGTGCCGACCATCAACATCACGGGAATCTTGATTCCGGCGAGTTCAGAGTCAGAGAGTCGGCGGGTATACGGGGCGTGACCGACAACAGCCTTGATTCGCGGATCGGGCTTGGTTGTTCCGGCAGGGCCAGTGTGACCACCAACGGTTGCGAGCGCGGTGTAGCCACCGTAACTGTGACCCACGAGACCAATGCGCTTTTCATCAATGGCGCCCTTCAGTACGGGGTAGGCGCTGGCCGAACCAGATGACTGAGCAAGGGCCCAATTGATTTCCGCTTCGACAACATTCGGACGAAGGAAATCATTTTGATCCTCTGACACAGAGGATCCAAGCAATTGATCAGCTGCGGTGTTACCTGCGTGATTCGCCGACAGCACGACATAGCCATGGCTGGCGATGTCTTCAGTCAGGAAGGACGCAACGAAACTTTGGCCGCCACTTCCATGCGAATACACAACAAACGGGAAGGAACCTGCGTTGTTAATTGGCGCTTTTTCGATCGCAACCTTCGAATCGAAATACGCGGTCGGAAGAAGTGAGTAACGAGTGGGAGTGCCCGTCGCTCCATCAGCGGCCGGATACCAAAGGTCGGCGCTAATCGTTTTTCCGGTTGCTGGGTCAGGAATCGAAATGGTGTCGTGACCGACTGCGTAGGTGCCCGATCGGGCCGGCATCGGCGCCGGCGTTGCGGCCTTCGAACTACTACTTCCTCCGCAGGCCGCTAAAAGAAGCGAGCCAACGATGACAACGAGGGCGGGCAGAGAAAGGGTTCGAGTGCGCTTTGACATGGGCGAAACATTCCCACAAGAAACCTCCACCCCTGTGATCAAGCGCTATTCGGAACACGGAACCCTTCGGGTGACTACGTTGCTTGGAGTACAAGGGGGAATCTGATGGAACACACGCATGACCTTCCCGACGGAATGGTCGAATGGATTGCTGAAACTGGTGGCGGGAAGATCACGGCCCTTCACCGACATGTCGCAAGGCGCGAAGCCTGGGTTGTCGACGTCACTCGACCAGATGGGTCAGTTCTCAAAGGGTTTCTGCGCCTAGAACGGACCCCTGCTGGTCCGAAGTCATCGACCTCACTCACACGAGAGACCCGCATCATCCAAGCGCTGGCACAGACCGATATTCCCGTGCCTGAGGTCTATGGAGTGAGCCAAGAACTC
This sequence comes from Bifidobacterium breve, assembly GCA_945862505.1. Lineage (GTDB taxonomy): Bacteria > Actinomycetota > Acidimicrobiia > Acidimicrobiales > Acidimicrobilacustridaceae > Acidimicrobilacustris. Next base: position 6,526 of record CAMAYJ010000054.1, read on the forward strand.
AACTGCACGCTCTTTGAGCGGGTTCGAGGACGCTCAGACATCGACAAACTTGATGATCCTGCGCAACAGCGCGCAGTCATGGAGGACTTCATTCGAGTCATTGCCCGCCTCCACACTCTCGACCTTGCCGACCTAGGTCTCGACGACGTGATGCCGTATCTACCGACGACTCCGCAGGAAGCGGCGCTCAACGATGTCGACCTTGCGCTCGAGCAGTGGTCGTCGTTTCTTTCTACCTACTCCGACCCACTCATTACCTATGGCGTTCGTTGGCTCCGAAAAAACGCACCCTCGACGATCGCTCGTCTCTCGCTTGTTCAAGGCGATACCGGCCCTGTGAATTTCATGTTCGACGGCAACGAAGTCAGTGCGATCATTGACTTGGAGTGGGGTCACTACGGAGATCCGCTTGAGGACCTCGGCAACATCTGCGCTCGCGAGTTCTGGAACCCAAGCGGTGGACTCACCGGCCTGTTTCACCTCTACCAAGAAGTATCAGGAATTCCGTATACGAAGTTTGCGGCGCATTACTACCGAGTCCAGCAAAACGTTCGCGGCATGATTCCCATTCATGCGATTTCTGTCAACGCGCACCCACGAGAATCGCTGGCGTGGTTTCTCTGTTACCGATATCTCGGTGATCGCGCTACCTGTGAATCGCTCTCCGAAGCAGCGGGAATCACTGTTGAGAAGCCACCAATGCCCGATGAACTTTTCGGTCCCGGCGAAAAAGACGTGTTTGCCGACGCGGCGATTTGGTCGCTCGAAAAAGACGTTGCCCCCCATCTTTCCGATGCGTTTGCACAGTCCCGCGCCGGCGATGCGGCCATTCTCATCAAGATGATGGACCGCAAACGCCGATTTGGTGCACAACTCGATGCAATTGAGTGCGACGAACTTGAGCCCTTACTTGGATCTCGTCCCGTCTCAAGGCAGGAGGGAATGGATGCACTCAACGAACGAATCCTCAGCAACGAAATCGATGACACCGCTGTCATTGCCTATCTCACTCGCCGTGCCTATCGAGATGAATGGCTGCATGATCCCGCGGTCTCTCTCTACCCGACACGCACGTGGTCGAAACTCGACGACTGATTATGAATGCGGCGTAAGCAAACCTTCGATTTCGGAAGGGTGCGCAACGAGTTCCCTTGCGCCCGCTGCTTGAAGTTCACCGCGGCTGCCAAAGCCCCACAACACGCCGATAAAATCGGTACCGGTGGCAGTAGCGCCATAGCCGTCGTGTTCCCGATCACCGATCATCACAACTGTTGATGGATCAGCAATTGCCAGCTGCTCAAACACTGACCGCATGACCACTGGTTTCTCGGCGCCGGCGCCATCGCGTTCTGAGCCCACCACTATTTCGAACTGCGAACCGATGCCGGCATGATCAACGACTGGTCGAGCAAAAGAAGTGCGTTTCGAAGTCGCCACCGCAAGACGAAAGCCCGCGTCGTTCAAACGCGTAAGGAGTTCGGGAATCCCGTCATATACCGAATACTCATACATTCCGCCGGCGCCGTAGTGCTCGCGATACACGGTGATGAGTGACTCAATCAGCGTTTCATCTGAACCCACGAATCCAAATCCCGTTGTTAACGGAGGCCCGATGAACAAAGAAAACTGTTTATCGGTAATGGCCGGGTATCCGTGATGCGCAAGTGACTCATCGACGCAACGACGAATCCCAGGACTGCTGTTGATGAGCGTTCCATCGAGATCAAACAGCACAGTCGTAATCGGCATCGTCACATTCTGACTCACGGAATGAACGCCCGGTTCATCGACACACCGCAAAACGCAAACGGGCCCCGACCGAAGCCGGGGTCCATTGCACAAACAAACGCTTAGGAGATGAACACCGGATTGATCGGCGAACCGGTTGCGCCCGTGACCTTGAGCGGCGACACCGCGATGACTCCTTCGTAGTTGCCGTCTTCACACGGCTGACGAAGATCGAGATGCTCAAGCAGGAAGATGCCAGCCTGCACAAGAAGGATCTTGTGCACGATAAGGAAGTCGTTGTTATCGAACGGAATGACTTCGACAGCAGCATTGTCAGAACCAACGGCAGTGACATCCATTGATGCAAGCCACTCAGCAGCGTCGGAACCAATACCAGCCTGCGCGAAACCTTCGGGTTCGCCAGCAGCATTGTTGGCCCACCACATATCAAGATGACCGGTACGAATAAGGACAACGTCGCCGGCGCGAACTTCAACACCCTGCGCAGCGGCAGCGGCCTGAAGATCGGCAGCCGTGATCATGGTGCCGGGCTCAAGCCACTTGTCGGCACCCTTCAACTTCACGATGTCGAGAATGACCGAGCGTGCCGCGAAACTGTCGACCTTTTCGATACCAAGTTTGCCCGCACCACCAAGTGCACGCATCTCGCCGTAAGGAACGCCGTTGTAATGCTTATAATCCTCGTACACATGGATAAGAGCGTCCATATGTGAGGTGGTGTGCGAGGCCATGACGAGCACATCTTCGTGTGCGCCTGTTCCTTCTTTTGCACCGTAACTTTCGTAGATGCCGTCGTCGGTACCGTCTTGCAGCGTCAGACGCATCGGGGTTCCGCGGTAATCGAGCAACGGAACACCCTGGCCCTGAATCGGAATGCCAAGGCTGTAGACCTTGCCCGTGGTGATTGAAGCTGCAGCAGCTTTGATGACCTCAGGTGTGAGGTGATTGAGCGCTCCGCGCTCGTCGTCGGCGCCCCAACGGCCCCAGTTATTCGTGCTCATGTGAGTTCCCCCGGTAGATCGGTGTGTCAGTTCCTGAAAGGTACAACTCCGGCGGCATCGCTGCCGCCGGAATCGCTTAGGCCAGTGCGGGAAGGATTTCGTTACGAAGCAGATCGATCTGCTTCCAACTTTCCGAAATCGGCATCCCGCCACAAAGTGGGTGCATCGCGAAGACAGCAAAATCGCCAGCGGCCTTCGCTTCTTCGACCGCTTGGGCCGGAGAGACAACCTGGTACAGACCCTCTTCACGCAGTTCGCCAACGGTCTTGGCATGCGAATGAGCCGAGGACTTGATGTCGGAGGTCTGCCATGAGGAATAGGTCGTGGCTTCGTGAAGGATGTGCTCGCCCATAGCGGCCCATCCGGCATCGACGTCTTCGGCAAAGAAGACATGGTGGAAATCATCAGGCGGAGCCATAGCGAAACCCTGCGTGCCGTACTCGGCGCACTTTTCGTAATAGTGGGCCTCAATCTCAGGAACCGGGGCCGCCCACATGATGGGAAGTCCAAAGCGCGCGGCACGACGGGCTGCGGGCTTTGAGGTTCCGCCAAGAAGGAACATCGGGTGTGGTTGCGTGTACGGACGCGGCGTGACCTGCACGGTGGTGCCGCGATATTCGAATGGTTCGCCGGTCCATGCCTTGAGCATGACGTCGACACATTCGTCCATGATCTTGCCGCGATCGGCCCATGACTTGCCGTGTGCTGCGTATTCGCTCGGGCGATAGCCAAGACCGCCAATGACGGTGAGGCGACCCTTCGACATGAGGTCAATGACGGCAATGTCTTCGGCAATGCGCAACGGATCGTGCAGAGGAATGAGCAACGCCGAAAGCGAAACAGAAACGTTCTTGGTGCGGCTCAGAATTGCTGACGCCATTGTGAGCGGAGAGGAACTCCAACCATTCTCGGCGCCGTGATGCTCTTCGAGCGTCACCATGCCGCCACCAAGTTCATCGAGAACCTGAGCCATGTCGAGCATGGCGTTGTATCGATCGGCCATCTCATTTGGCTCGAGTCCGGGCTGGATGCAGTTGAAACGCATCATGGTCATTGCCATGTCATGTCCTCCCCTAAGTGGAATGTAATTCTGCCCTATTTGGAGCAGGTACTGCGACGACAGTGTGTGTTGCTAGTGCGCTACTGCGCAGCCTCGGCCGAGGCCAAGATCTTTATTGCCTTCTTGATTCGCTCGGCGTGCTTGGTTTCTTCACGGCCGTTACGAAGCAACAGCTCGATGATTTCCGGATCGGTTTCGTGCGAGGCCCACTTTTGGTAGCCGAGGTCTCCCTGGAGTTCGCCCTCGACAATCATCGGTAATGCCGAAGCGTCGACCGAATCGGGAAGATCAACTTCGAACTTCTCGAGCACCTCGGCTGACGGCACGTATTCGGTACCGGTCTTGAGCGAAATCACCTTCATCATGCGACGAGCGTGACCGACCTCTTCGCGCCCATTCTTACGAAGGAGCTCGGCGGCCTCTTCGTTATTCAAACGGGCCGCAAGTTCGTTGTAGAGAACATCGCCGCTGTTTTCGACTCGGATGAGAAGTTCGGCGGTTTCGATATCGAGGGTCTCGGCTTCGCCGAGTTTCATGGTCGCTTCGAAGAAATTCATGGTGGGAATCATCGCGCCTATCGGGCGCGGCCGCCCTGTCGACCAGCGGATCGGCTCGATCCCTGACGGGAACCGGAACTTGCACCGCTGCCGGAACCACGGCGTCCGCTGCTTGGGCCGCCACGCTTCGGCCGACCAGACGCTGACGGAGTCGCCGAACGCGGGTTACGCGAATTCGGACGACCACCGGGCGTCTTGGCCGGTTCGGGAACATCGAGCATTGCCTTCACTTCAGAGGCGCTTTTCTTCAGTCGCTGACCGGGAGCAATTTCCTGCAGTAGCGGTGAATCAGGGCGCACTTTCGTCACGGTGGGTTTAATACCCGCCTTGCGCATGAGTTGATCGGTGTCCTTGCGTTGCGATTCCGTTGCGAGCGTGACAACAACTCCTTCATTTCCGGCGCGTGCTGTGCGTCCAGAACGATGGAGATATGCCTTGTGCTCCATGGGCGGATCGGCGTGGATCACGAGCGATATGTCATCGACGTGAATTCCGCGCGCTGCAATATCGGTAGCGACCATGGCCGCTGCCGTTCCGTCGGAGAATGCCGCAAGATTTCGCGTGCGGACATTCTGCGAAAGATTTCCGTGCATCTCGACCGAAACAACTCCGTGTGCGTTCAACTGACGCGTGAGTTGCTTGGCGCGATGCTTCGTACGAGTGAAAATAATTGTGCGGCCAGGTGCGGCAGCGAGATCGATGATGACGGGAAGTCGATCATCGTTCGTTACGTGCAGCACATGGTGGGTCATGGTGTTGACCGGTGACTGTTCGGAATCGACGCTGTGTGTGACCGGATCAGACATGTAGCGCTTGACGATGACGTCGACGCCCTTGTCGAGCGTTGCTGAGAACAGAAGATGCTGCGCATCGTCGGGCGTGCGATCGAGCAGACGCTTTACGCCAGGCAGGAATCCGAGGTCGGCCATGTGATCGGCTTCATCGAGAACACACACTTCAACGCGATCGAGTTTGCAGAAGTTCTGACTGATGAGGTCTTCAAGACGACCGGGGCAAGCGACAACAACGTCAACACCCTTACGAAGCGCGTCGACCTGCGGGTTCTGACCAACACCACCGAAGATGGTTGTGGTGCGCAGACCAAGTCGACGAGCAAGTGGCGAAATGGTTGCATCGATCTGGAGTGCGAGTTCACGTGTGGGCGCAAGGATGAGCGCACGCGGACGGAACGGTTGGCGGTCGAGCTGCAACATCGAAAGACGAGTGAGCACAGCAAGACCGAATGCGAGCGTCTTGCCGGAACCGGTACGACCGCGACCAAGAACGTCGCGACCCTTCAATGAATCGGGAAGGGTCGATACCTGAATGGGGAACGGATCAGTAATGCCTTCAAGGGCGAGCGCACCACAGAGGGTGTCGGGAACGCCGAGGGCAAGGAACCCGTTATCGGGATCAAGAGTCGGAAGAGCTTTTTGCGCGGCCAGGGGCTTTTCGTTGCGGGAACGGTCAGAACCTGGTCGGGGACGCGCGCCCGAAGAGGAACGGTTGGTACGGGGGCGTTGTGACGCCATATGAATTTTCTCCTACTGAGGTCCGCTGAGAAAGCAAGGGCCAGATGGTGAGCACGGCCGAAACTTGGTGAAGTTGCGGGGTGCTGGGGCCTGAAGCGGTTCAGCGGCGCCGCTCCGGAACTGGAACGACAGAGTCACTCTAGTGCGTCGACCTGCGTTTTCCCTCATCGCCCCCAGTGTCAGTAGCGCGTGCGAGGCTCAGACCATGGCATTCGGACAGCAATCAGGCCCACCAGCATCGTCGAAACAAGTCGAGGAACTTCTCGCGTTGTTTGAAGGCGCGGGCTATTCCTCGTTCCGTGAAGCACGCCATATCTACGGACTCACACAACGACAGGCCGGCGGAAAGTTCACTCGGTCCGAAGCCGATGAACTCATTGCTCGGCTTGCCGCCGGCGAAGGCGAACTCAATGTCGAACAAGCCGAACAAGCAATCGCGTCGTCTTCCGATGCGGCAGAGCGCGCCGCCAAACGTCAAGCGAACCGTCAGGCCGAGACCGTTGCTGCGTTACCCGACGACGTACTGGCCGACGAACTCGTGCGTCGCGGCTGGGTCTGCATTCCTGGCGAGTAGTTCAGCCAGTGAAGCGGGGTGCCACCGGGACGGGATCCACCGGAACGAAAGCCTCGGGCGTTACCGCGGCCGACACCTCAGAAAATTCAGCTATGTCGTATTCCGGCAATGTCAACATTCGGAACACGTAGGAAACACCATTGGTGAGGCCGAGTACCTCGCATTCGGTGAAGTCCTCAAAATCAATCAACGCGCATGAACCTTGTGCGACATTCACCCAACCGTCATCGACGCTGGAGACGCCAAGACCCTCAGAGGCTTCGCGGACTTGCATGAGGAACCCGTCAACGTTGCCGCCGAGTCGTTGGATCGGATTCGTCCATGACACAGCGACCTTGGTGTCCCCTGCGGTTGCCACCACGTCGGTGGGCGGTTGACGTGAAAACGGTGAGATGAAATTGCACCCTGAGCCCGTAATGGGAAGAACTCCGTCGGCAAACAACTCAATGATGATGTTGGTGAGACAAACTGGGGGTGGCCACGACACTCCGGCCACATGTTCTCCACCCTCGTAGTACACCAGCGACGCATCGATACCGTTATCGACGTAGTACTCGTGCATTGCCACACTCCACTCGTATGGAGTGGCGGTATCTCCAAAACTTCCGATGATCAATGGCGCCGGTGTGCCTAGCGGCAGTGTCAATGCCGGCCACACCTTGACGGGCTCTGTGTCATCGGTGACATCGATGCCGCTAGGGAACAGCCCCTCACAGAGACTCAGGGCAGGAGCATAAATCCATCCCAGATAATTCACTGGGTTTCCGGGTACGGAACTCTCGGCTTCCTGGATCATCTCCGCCGCGCCGGAGGGAACCCCAGGCAGATCAAGGCAATTCACGGCATCCAGGATCAGATCTGAATTGAGGGAGGCACGAGTCTCGCTAGGGCTGGCTGTCTCTGGAGCATTGGCCAGACCATCCGGCAACGGTTCGCCGACGAGAGGGTCGGGAGGGGTTTCGATTGCAACATTGAGACCATTCACGACAACGTCGTAGGTGTCGGAGATGTAGCGGGCAGTCTTGGGCCACGAGGGTTCACTTCGAAGCGCACTCGAAACCTCCGTGGTAAAGCTCGCGAGAGTGACCTCAGCCTCTTGGCCGTCGATGGTGGCCGGAACCACCACTCCTTCAACAGCACCGGCAGTGGGATCTAACCCAACGGGAGCAAGCGGAGTAAGAGCAGCGACAACCGCGTAGAACTTGTCACCGATACCTTCAGGCGCGGCAGGGGCGAACAGAAAGTCGAATACATCGTCGGGCGGACCGGTTCGCCCGGTGTACCAGTCGACGTAGGTAGATGCGGGATCCACTGCCCCGCTGAGCACGAAGGCGCCGGCGTGGTTGCCGAAATGCTGCAGGTAGACCTCACCGAGGCGAGTCCCGTACGAACCACCGAAGAACGCCAGCTTCTTTTCGCTACCCCGACCAATATCCTCAGCTTGCCGGATCCAGTCCATATCTGCAGCTACCTGCCTCGAACCCAAAAATCCGAGGTACCTCGCGGTCGCTGCCGAACACATCGACTGATATGTACCGGTGGCTGGGACATCGGCGGCGAAATACCTCTGCCAGTCGGGATCCAGAACATTGCCAAGACTGTCGGAACCATCGGGTGGAGGAACGCAGTAAGGCGCCGGGGAACTTTCCCCGATGCCCCGGGGATCGAAACCAATGATGTCGTAATCCTCGGCAAGTGCAGTGCCGGCGTAAATCTGAG
>CAMAYJ010000055.1 GCA_945862505.1 Bifidobacterium breve
TGGGTGGTTCGGGTTCGTTCCAGCCTCGGTTGCGCAAGCAAGACGCCCGAGAAGAGTTCACAAATTCGGCATAGGCAATCGAACCGAATTCTCCGCCAGCCCCCATCATGTCGCGGAGAGGCGACACGGCGTCATTTGCAGACAACTCGGGGCTGTCTTGGTTGCGAATCGATGCGCCACTGCTTGTCGCTCCGATCGACAAAGCAAAAGCACCAGCGATAATTGCGACTGCAGCAATTGGTACTAGTGCGAACTTTGCTCGACGTCGGTGATTCGACGACGGAGAGTTAATCGTGGTGTTTGATCCTGACAAATTCTGATTGCTCATTAGTAGCTCCCCGTCGTGTTCCAAACACCGTTCCAAAAGACTATTGTGAAACCGGTGACGTTCGCGTCATTCGCTGTTTTTGTATAAGTTCCCTGAAGTCCGCCACCGGGGGGAATCGCCGATGTCGGCAAACCGTGAGTGTCTGAGTAAAGCGAAGACCCCTTATAGGACCTCGTAACAAAAGTGGTTCCGTTCAGTGCAGGAGCGTAGAAGTAGTCGGTCTTGCCCCAGAGATTTCTGCAGCTCGTCGAATAGTAGAGGGTCGTTGTATATGAGACGGTCGGCGGGTAGATGGAATTCGAACTTATGGGGGCCACAGTTCGTGTTGACCAACAGGCCGAGGTGACTGGGTCGTTGCAATCGTTTGTGCCTGTACAGATCGCAGCTTGGGCTGTGCTTGTCGACGACATCGTCATCGCTCCAAGCGCAACACTGGCTGTCGCGAACGCAGTTATTGCCCGTCGAATGTTCATATAAATCCGCCTTGGTCATCTATTTCCGCACTGGCGAACCTAGCAACAAGCCCCCGATTTCGTCAATGGTTCTGACTCCGATCGGAATGAATCGGTTGAAGTCCGTTCACAAGAACGTCAAATTTGGTTGTGATGTGCGATGGTCGGGAATGTGGAACTATTCGAACAACGATTTCGGCGGAAATGAGCGGGCCATGATTGAACCACCAGTGAGTGGACGGAAAGTTTTCCTTCGCGTGGTTATGCAAGGCGATTACGAAACGATTCGCATGGTCGAATCAAGTGGTGACAACCAACTGTTGTATCGGCATAAAGGAACAACCCCGTCGCCAGAAGAGTTTGTCGCGCGGTTGTGGGCCGGAGTTCTTGCTCAATTCATGGTGTGTGAAAATTCCAGCGGAAGGCCGGTTGGGATTGTTGCTGCTTATGGTGCTGACTTTCGAAATGGCCATGCACATCTCGCGTCGATTGTGTTCCCCGATCACGTCGGATTGGGTTGGCCCCTCGAAGGTACGGAACTATTCATCGACTACTTGTTCGAGACGTTCGATTTCCGAAAGTTGTACGGCGAAACTTCTTCAGTTGTGATGCGGACATTCCCATCAGTTTTGGGTGATATTGGCCGAGAAGAGGGCCGCCTGGTCGGACACGAGCGGTTCAAGGGAGAATTGGTCGACAAGGTGATTTTGGCCATTTATCGAGAGGACTGGGCAAACAGGCGACAGCCGATTAGCGGGCCGTCGAAATTGGGAGCCGCTCTTCGTGCGGGTTTCCATTCAGCGCAATCCGTCACAGATGTGGTTGATGAAGACCGCGAGGATGCTTCTGATGGCATCGGATAGCGAAATCCTGAAAGATGAGGGCTTTGAAACGTTCTCGACAGTTGTCGCGAACTATTTCGAGATTCCGGTGAGAATTGTGACTCGCGACGCGAGACTCGATGACGATCTTGGCTTCGATTCAATTGCGTTACTTGAGTGTGTGTTGATGCTTGAAGAGGTCGCTGGCCATGAACTTGATCTCGACGCGATAGAGACTGTCCGCACAATCGGAGATCTGTTCAACTTCTTTTGGCAATTCGCAGGTGAAACGAGCATTGCGAATGGTCCGCCCGACCAAATTTGATTTGAGATCCCGATGCGAGTGATCGACCTCGTGGTGCAACGGGCGGAGCAAGTAGATCGCGAGCCAGCAGTCATTTTCGATTCATCGAAAATGACCTATCGAGACCTTCTTGCTTTAGTGGAGCGATCGTCGAAACTGATCTCAAGCTCTGTGCCGCCTAATGGTGGCGTGCTCCTGGGCGTTGACCCGCTCGACAAGATTGTCGGCTTCCTTGCATCGATGATGGCTGAGCGAGTTGTCATTTTGGGTGTTGGGAGGAATGGCGCGGACAAGGAACCACGCGGATACACGCACCTTTTCCAAGCAGGTGGAATTTCAAGTCTTGGGGTCGATCGTCAAAATTGGGTGGAAGCAGTTGATGGTTTCGCGTTTGTCGTAGAGACATCCGGGACGACGGGTAAGCCGAAACTCGTGGTTCACAACAATCGGAGTTTGGCAGCGAACGTTTTTCTGACCGCATCGGTTGAAGACGAACTTCATGGTGACGAGGCTGCGCATTTCACTGATGCGGGGTCCGCGATGCAGCGTCTTGTGAATCGGTCACCTCATGGACTTCGTTTTCTCTCGGGTATGCCCTTGACTTCGATCGCCGGGGTATCAATGTTGATGCGAGCGATTGCGATGGGCGAACAATTTGTAGTTCCTCCGTCCATCGACCCGCCCACTGTCTGGGAATCAGCAATTTCTTTCGCAGTCTCGAATGTTGGACTCCCACCGTTCACCGCCGGTAGTTTCGCGTTATTCGCTGAGGACCAGTCTCGTAACCGACCCGCCCTACTCCACCTTGGAATCGGAGGATCGTTTGCCGATCCCAACCTTGTTGAGCGTTTGGAAAGCGGCCTTGATTGCCTTGTAACAGTGGGATTTGGAGCTACAGAACTCGGTGGTGTCGCAATCATGTCTCGTCCCTGGGATGCGGCGGAGATTCGATGGGAAACGATTGGCCGCCCCCTGAACGGAGTTGATGTGGTGCTTCAAGAAGTTGATAAACGTGGAGCAGAACTCTTAGTGCGGTCGCCGGCGATTGCTCGAGGCGTAGTCGTAGATGGAGAGTTGCGCGAACTCGAGGAATGGTTCCATACCGGCGATCTCGCGACGATCACCAAAGGAGGTCTGTTGACGGTGGGTGGGAGGGTCGATTTCGTCATCAGTAGAGGCGCACATCGAATCGACCCGGCCCGAATCGAGGCATTCATTGAACGACACCCACTCGTTGATCGTTGTGGCGTTGCAGGAGTGCCGAGCAGGATTAGTGGAAACGAAGACATCATTGCGTTTGTAACGTTGAACGAGATGGCTTCGGCTCAGATCGGTTTCGACGAATTGCTTTCTGGGATTCGTCAGGACTGCATTCGATCACTTGCCATCCATGAAGTTCCGCGCCGAGTGAGAATCGTCGAGAACATTCCTCTTGCTGCCGATAGTTCGCCCGATCGATTGGGGCTGTCGAAACTCACGAGATTTTGAAAGCGACTGAGGTCGGAAGAAAAAGACGAAGTAATCGGCGGTCGCATTTCGTGCGAGTGACCTGAAAGTACTGGTGGCAGGTTCATTTTTGACGGACCAGCAAGTTGGGCGCGCTGGTATTCACCTGTGAGATCAACAGTCGCTCTGGAGTTTGCGTGAGACGCGGGTAAACTTTGCTTTGTTTCGGTTGAAGCTGTGCGCGGAGGAGCGGTCAATTGGCGGAGTTGAAATTCAGACTACTCAGGCGAGCATTGTTGTCATCGCTGTCGGATTGCGGCCCCGAATTGCAATCTACTGTTCATCGCCGATTTGGACGCGCAGTATTGGGGGTGATGATTGGTTCTGTTGGAGGGTTCACAGGTGTTTTTCTTGAGGGGGCCACAAACGCGACTGCTTATCCCATCCTTGACAACATGTGTCACTTCACGTCACTGCAGATGATGTATTCCGGACCGAATTGGTCCAGTGATTACGTGGATGCGTGGGATACCGGAGCAGCACGATGGAACGGTGTCAAGGATCCTTATGGAAATCCGTGGTGGTTCTCCGGTACTGGAAACTACCACCCGGTGTACCGAAGCGACTTGCCGAATGGCCTTCAGGGGCAGACAACGTGCTATCCCGATGGTTCATTGTATTTCGATCTCGACTCTGGCTTGTCGCTGAGCCTAGTAAGCGCTGTCGCTGCTCATGAGGCCGGACACGCGCACGGACTTCAACACTCTGGAGCCTTTGATGCGCATGGACCAGGCGAGAGCGCACCCGTCATGTCCACGTGCACTACTCGAAATCGTAATGTCCTGACTTCCGACAGTGTTGCGGCGGAGGCGGAGCGTGAATCCAACACGCTGCATGCGAACGCGAGTTTTGAAAATGGTCTCTACTATTGGTCCACCGAATCCGTCGGGTCGCTCTCGCTTTACGGCGCTAGTGCATCGGAAGGGACCTACTCGGCCCGCTTCGATGTTTCATCGGTCGGAGTCTCCACGTTTCAGACCGTGCGAAATGCTGCCATACCGCCATCGTATCGATCAAGGGTGAATTACAAAGACGCGAACTCGAATGCGGGTGGAACGATCACCATTCAACTTGAGGCGCGGCCTGTTGCCTACGCCTATAACGGAAACCCGGACTGTGGGTGGGTAAATGGCTGGGATTGGAACTCAGCTTCGCTCAACAACGGCCCCAACTTTTTTCAAGTGGGACCCTCGACACAAGTTTCTGTCAATGACGGATGGTCATACAACGGTTCGACTTCACCATGGAATGACGCAAGTAGTTGGCAAGCTGTAGACGTCCGATTGCGGATCTATAAAAACACCTCGACACCGTTGTATTTTGACTACGCGCGGGCGTATCGCTGATGAAATGCGTGAGAATGCGCCGGTGGAACTATCTCGCGATCGAGGTCATGATCGTTTTCGGCCTCCTCGCTGCTTGCGGGCCAAAAGCAGAATTGTCCTCGTTGAATGCGAGTCCAGGCTTTGACCTTTCTAAGTACGACATCTCGACATTTCTGCCCCATCTACTCGCATCAGATGTGGCTCTCGAGTTCGGCGATTTTCGCGAAGAGGCGGAATTCACCGCTGCGACAAGTGGAATCGTTAATTCACGCTTCAGCCTGCGTTCGACTTCAGTTGTCTTTGTATCCGAAAGGGTCCCCAGCGCTGTGGCGGCGGACCTCCGATCAGCGTCTAGTCAGACGGTTTACGAACCGCGAGCATTCGATCGTGCTGGAGTGCGTCGCGATCGGTTCCCATCGGTGCTTAACGGGACTGCGGTGCCCTCGCTTGACGGAGGCCGGCTGATCGCTCTACTTGGTTGGCGTCCAGGGTCAGAGCAGGCCGTGGAAGGGTCGACTGATTGGGTTCTGAAGGCTGTCGTCGTGGTTGATGATCAAGGTCAGGTGACTTTTCCTGGACTAGTGCAGCCTCAGGTTGAGAACCAGTGGGCGCTCTTGGTGAGCCACTTCGTCCCTGACAGTTACGCCTCAGAAACCGAACTCCTCATGCGCATCATCGCTGAGACGGGTGGAGAGACAAAAGTTGCTGAACAAGGGACGATTGCGTGGGAACTTGATTTGCTTATGGAAGGATCAACGGAGGCAGAACGGTGGTGGTCGATTGAGTCCGAACTTCGGCCGCTCGATCCCGAACTTACGCCGAAGGAAGTGCTCGCCGGACTCCGGAGGCACTCTGTAGTTGTGATTTCTGCGTTTCAGGGGGAGCCTGGGAAGGATCTCGTTCTGGTCATAGGAAGTCGTGAGGGACGATCGCTTCAGTCGTTCCTAGATTATTCTCGTCAGGCTTCTATCTACGTCGATCGTGAGGCCACGCTTGAGTTCACTGTCTCGAAGATTGATCGTCGGACGATGGAGATTGAGAAGAGCGAAGTCGGTTCTCGGATCAGTCCTGGGGATCTCGCAAGTTCTGACTATCTGGTGATTCGAGTGGCATCCGACCGTACGGTGGATGTCGCGGCAGTCTCGCTAGACGTGTTCCTTCGTGCACTTGATGAGCTCGGAACTAGCGAAAGCATCAACGGAAGTGAATCTTCAGTTGACTCCGGTAATTGAACCGTAAGAGGTTGTCTTCGAATCTGATCGGAAACCGGATTTTTGACTAAGGCGGATTATAGGATAGCCACATGGCCAGCAAAGAGTTCCACGCACTGCAGGAAGCAATGGCAGCTCGACCGGTTCCGCCGCCCCCGGCAGACATTGTCGAACAGCGTTCGCGCATCGACGAGGCGATGGCGCAGCTTCCGCTCGCAGAAGGAACTGTTGCCGAACCATTCGTTCGTAGTGGCGTCCCTGGCATTGAATGTCGACCAGTTGATATGGCAGACGACGCCCCAATTGTTCTCTATTTCCACGGCGGCGGATTCCGCATCGCCTCCGCGTTGGCCTACCGCTCGTACGGGTCACATCTCGCCGCGGTGCTCGGTGCTCGAGTGCTGCTGGTTGAGTATCGACTCGCTCCCGAGCACAAGTTCCCCAAAGCGGTCGACGATTGCTTCGCCGTTTGGGAATCGCTCCTTGCCGAAGGAATCGACACCGGCCGCATTGTGATTGCTGGTGACTCAGCTGGTGGTGGTCTTGCGGCATCGGTGACGATGCATGCGCTTGCCGATGGCGTTCTCCCCGCTGGCGTTATTTGCTGTTCGCCGTGGGTCGATCTCACGATCACCGCCGACACCTACGACACCAATGCCGAATCGGACAAGCTCTTTTCGCGCACCTCAGCCGAAGAAGCAGCGCCGGCCTATCTCGGCGGTGCCGACCCGATGAATCCGATTGCTTCACCGCTGTTTGGCGATTGGGACGGTGCGCCGCCGTTGTTGATCCTTGTCGGGGATGCTGAGGTGTTGCTCGACGACTCACGCAAACTTGCTGATGTTGCAAAGGCCGCAGGCGTTGACGTGACGCTCAGCGTGTATCCCGAGATGCCGCATATTTGGACGATGAGCTACCCGGCATTCCCCGAAGCCGTCGAAGGCGTTACCGAAATGGCCGAGTTCGTCGCTCGTGTGACTGCGTAAGGACTACGCGTTCGGTGGCGGCAGGTCAGCAACATCAGCAAGATCTCGGAGGCGGCCGGTAGCGGACTTGTTTCTTCGCAGGTCGTCAACTGAGATGAATGGGACTTCAAGGTCGCCGATCGCAACAAGGGCGCGATTCGCAAATGCCTGATTGAATTCAAGGCCCGTGGCGAAAGTTAAGAGATCGATTCGCTGAGGTTCGCGCCCAAGTTGGACGATTACTCCCGGTTCAAGGAAGTCGGAGTTCGCAAGGCCAAGCGAGCCGAAACCAAAATCCTCGAATGACGCGAGGATCCGATCGACATTCCCTGGTTCGGGCCAAACCCAGACATCAAGGTCTTTTGTGTAGCGAGGGTGACCATGTGCGGCGAGCGCATAGCCACCAATTACGAGGAACCGAACGTCATGCTTGACAAACGATTTCAAAAACTCTTGGAAGTCCTGGTTCAGTTCCATGGGCCCACCCGTGATGTTCTCGACGGAGTTCTTCGACGGCGTCGATTCGTTCTTCGATGGGTCGCGTCAGCCAGTAACGCCAAGGTTCATCGGAATCACCGACGACTTTTTTTGTCACAACTCGCTCGACCGAGGTCATTGAAGAATCCTATCGGTGGGGTGCGACGATCGCTCGCTCTCAATGGCCATGTATCGGGGCTGACAGGCTCAAGTTACTGCTCATCTGCCTCAACAATGTTGGGGTAGATCGTGAATTTCGCGGGGGCTTTGCATCCGCATTCTGAATCACCAAATGAAGATTCAACAGTTCCTGAGGCAATCGCAGCACCGTCGAATCCGTAACCAAGCAGCGTGAGTGTTGCCGTCGATCCTTGATCGGGTACTTGCAACGAGAACGAACGTGACTGCACCGATTCCGACCAAGGCCCGAACTCTTGGCGCGTACACACTCCGGAGCTATCGCATGCTTCGACCGCTGCAATCGACGTGCCGACTCTAATTTCTGCAAGTGGTCCGGAGCACGACGCCATGCAACTAGAGGCGCAACCAGACTCAACCATCACCATGCTGCCGAGTCCAAGCAAAAGGATGAGAACGCCGAGAAATTGGCGCGGTGTGCGTCGGGTCGTGAGTCGTTTCATCTGACTACGCAACCGAGAGCGGTGTGATGGCGTCAAGCAACGGGCCAATTTCGTCGCGCTCAACCTCAAGATCGAAACGTGACTGAAGGTTGAGCCAGAACCGATCGCTCGTGCCGAAGTAGCGAGCGAGCCTCAGGGAGGTATCGGCTGTGATGCGTCGCTTGCCGTGAACGATTTCGTTAATGCGACGCGGAGGAACTCCAATTGATACCGCGACGTGGTGTTGGGTAACTCCGAGCGGCAGAAGGAAATCCTCAAGGAGGACTTCGCCGGGGTGGATCGGATCGATGGGCTGATTCATTGCGGCACCTTTCAGTGGTAGTCCGTAATTGAGATTTCTTCTGGGCCAGCTTTTGTCCAACGAAAGCAGATTCTCCATTGGTCGTTCACGCGGATGCTGTGTTGTCCTGATCGATTACCGCTTAGCTTTTCCAACCGATTCCCTGGGGGGATTCGGAGATCAGAGAGCGACTCGGCAGCATCGAGAATCGCGAGTTTGCGGAGAGCAATTCGTTGGATGTCGGGGTGAAACTTTCGCAGCCGTTCTCGCTTCCAGACCCGTTCGGTATCTTTGTCGGCGAACGATTGCAGCATGACGCTTAGCATAACGCAGGGCGTCATGAACGCCAAGCGTTATGTCGGGATCGACCTGTGGTCGAAAAGGCGCACTAGTAGGAGCGACGAGAGCTATCGAGCAGCCGAATCGATAATCAACAAGGACTCTTGATCTCCCTGTTCAAACCTCAGGATGCGTTGGGAATTCGCGGTTAGGAGTTGTTCGATTTGTTCTGTGGAGGCATTTCCAACTCGCAGCCAGATCGCCTTAGGCGGTGGAACTAACGATGCGGCGAGATCGCGAAAATCAGAGTCTTTGGAGACGATGGTGAATCCATGCTCACCTGCCCAGTCCCAGATCTCGCGATCGGTTGCTTGGTCGAGGCCGAGTTCGATGACGTGGAGACTCCCTTTGAATTCGCTACCAATGCGCTCAACAAGAAACCGCAAGAGGTTCTGGTCAAACAGCAGCTTCACGAAGCGTTTGGGGTGCGACGCTCGCGTACTGACTCAAACTCAATCGCAGCATTCACGAGTTCATTCGTTAGTTCGGGGAAGTCAGCGACGATCTGTGCGTTCGTCATTCCCGATGCGAGATAGCTGAGGACATCATCGACCGTGATACGCGTGCCCGCGAGACACGGCTTCCCGCCACGCACTCCCGGAGTTGTCACGACGACCGTAGAGAGATCCACAGAAAGAGGCTAATGATCATGGTGACCGAATGCCACGGACTTTTCGGACTGTCTCGGTTGAGAGAGGGTTGTGAATCCCGAATTTTCCTATGAGTTCGAAGGGAACCGACCGCGGGAAGACCTGGTGGCAATTTCTGCCGGGTCGCGGATCTTTGTGCCGGGGTTGATCTCTGAAACACATGTGCGCAATTCGTTAGCTACGTGTTGCCCTTGGACACCTCTGAGCTCAGTTGATTGCGTAGATCCTGCATTCGGGACAATCTCGCACTATCGTGAAAACTGCTTCAGTCGAGCAATCCTAAAGGCGGACTATGGGATTTCGAAAATCGTCGTTAGTGGTTTTTGTTGGCTTTCCACTTGTCGTGGTGGCATCAATGGCGATTGGGACCGAAGTTGTCGTGGGCTGGAATTCGAACGGCTCAACCTGTCATTTCGGTTCATCACAAGACGACGATGGATTGGGTATCGGATTCAATCCCTATTCTCTTGAGGCCAATAGGGCGTACAACACTCTGCAAGCCGCCATTGGGTGGAACGGCAGGGTGAGTTCGCAATGGACATATGTCGACTATGGATCCACTCAACAGGATGTGCGCGTCGAGTTTTTGTATGCAGGAATCGGCGCTTATAACGCGCAGACACTTTGGTTCTGCGGGTACTTTCCAGGTTCTTCGTACGTCAATGACCCAGAAATTTACTGGAACCTCTCGCGATCCGCTCCGTATGGAGGAAATGGAGTCGCCGCTGGCTATAAATACGAGGTCGCTGTTGGCGTACACGAACTTGGTCATGCGTATGGTTTGGCTCACACTTCAGGTTTGGGCTGCATCGAAGGCTGGAACGTTGGCATGATGATTTCAGGTGGTGTGTTCCAAAAGGTTGACCAGTGTTTATGGTGGGACCGACCGCACGATGACGACACCAACGGGTGGAGTTATGTCCATCCTTAATGGATTCAAAAGAGCCTTCTTGGTCTCCGCGATAATTGTATTGACCGGTGCCGCTGGAGCATGCGGAACCTCAGGCAGCGCGTCGGAAATTCGAGGGAGCGGGGACTTTGTTTCTTACCAAAGCATTCTCCAAGTCGCGGAACTCTCGGACACAGTGCTGATAGGCGTCGTAGTCCGAAAAAGTTCGTTTATCCCCCAGGAGTACCAAGGTCGGGTCCTCCCGTTCGGATATCAGAGTTATTTGTTTAGGGTCGAACGGGTCCTTGCGAAGAGCGAAGGCCCAACGATTGTCGCGGCAGATTCCGAGATCGTGATTGGACTTGATTCATTTGACGGATCTGTACGCGATTCGGATTCAGAACTCAGCGACGAGCTCCACAAGAACGTTCCAGTTCTTCGCGAAGGTGATCGGATCGTCATAATCGGAGGAATGAGTTGGCCGCAACAGCGAGATCTGTTCATTCCAGTTGGTGGAAACGCTGGTGTGTACCGAGTCGTTGGTGAAAATGAATTGCGGTGGGAGCAAGATCCAAATTCGACAACGTCGCTTGATCAGCTAGTCATAGATGTCCAGCCAGCGTTGGGAAAGATCCCTGTTCCGTTTCCATAAAGCGCGAAGGCTGTACATGGACCCCGCGTTAAGAGTTATGAGTCCGGGACCTATGAAGTTGGGAAGCGACCGCGAGATGACCTAGTGGCGATCGCCGCTGCATCGCGGATCTTGGTTCCGGCGTTGATCACGGTTTCTGCATCAAGGCCGGGTGGAAATCCAGTTGCGGAAATCGCAGCAATCACATCGCCGTCAGCACCGAAGACGGGTGCGGCGATCGTGCCGACGTCGAAGCGACTGTTGGTGCTCAGGTCGACAACGGGATAGTCCTCGGTCGCAAGTACCGCGAATAGCTCGGCAACGTCATTACGAAGTTCAGTGTTGCTAGGGGAGTCCGACAGCGAATACGTACGTTCGCCAAGCTGTCGTTGTGTATCAGAACCAGCGGTAACGGCGAAGCCGCGAGTGCGAGCCAAATCAAGTGATGCTTCGTAACGAGCTATCGCCGCCGACGAATTATCGGGAGAACGGGACAACCACCGTTTGATCTCGGGCTCGTCAGACCATGCGAGAAACACCCCACCGAGTGGTGGCACCAACGGCACGCGTTCGCCTTCTCGAACTCCGGGACCAAATGCGCTGTGTTGTCCAGAGCGAGCCACAAAAATGATTTCGTCAACCGTCCGTGCCGACACCACAACTTCAACGCCCAATTCTTCGGCCAACGGTTCGATCACCTGGCGCGCAGCATCAATTGCCGGGTGATGTTCAAGTGCGACGACTCCGGCAACAACAAGGGCCGGTCCGAGTGAATAGGCCCGTGTCGTTGCGTTGCGCGACACGTGTCCACTGCCTTCGAGTACAGCGAGGGTTGCGTGGGCCGAACCCAAACTCATCCCGGTGCGGCGCACTAACTCGGTCAGCGTGAACCGCTCGGTGGGGTGGGTGACGAGGAGGTCGAGGATTTGGATCGCTCGGCTCGCAGCCGGTGCGGGACGGGCCATGACGGCACCTTCGGGTCGATTGACCGGGTGTGACCGGTGTCCTACGGTGGCCGCAGCATAGCGAAGAGTTCTTCGCAATAGCGAAAACGGGGGCGAGGTGCCGCCGAAAACAGCACTCCGCGTCACAGAGAACAATCGAGAGGAACCGAGCAATGACCTCGAACACTGACGGCCGTCCGGCCCTCTCCAGCGAACTCATCGAACAGTTCTCCCTTCACGGTCGCACTGCGGTCATCACCGGTGCTGCGGGTGGCATCGGTCGCCAGGCGGCAATCACCTTCACGCAAGCTGGCGCCAATGTGGTCATTGCCGATGTTGGTGTTGCTGGTCTCGAAGAAACCGCCGAGATGGTCGCGGCAGCGGGCGGAAACGCCACCGTCGTGCCGACCGATGTTTCGGACCGTGATCAGGTGAATGCACTCGCCGACGCCGCAATCAAGACACACGATCGTCTCGATATTTGGGCGAACGTTGCCGGCGTCATTCGCTACATGAACATTGTCGATGCAACTCCCGAAGATGTTGAGTTCATCACCAAGGTCAACCTGTGGGGAACGTATTGGGGTGTTGCCGCTGCAGGACGCACAATGACCAACGGCGGATCAATCATCAACGTGTCCTCGGCCGGAGGCGATATGCCGGCACCGACACTTTCGATTTATGCGATGACTAAAGCTGCGGTGTCGCATCTCACTCGTTGTGCAGCCGTTGAACTTGGCGCCAATGACATTCGCGTCAATGCCATTGCTCCCGGCTTCACCGACACGCCGATGGTGCAGGGACGTTGGACAAATGCCGACGGTTCCATTGACGAAGCCGAACGCGAGTCCTACACCTCAACTCGCGCCGCGCAATCGCCTCTGCGTACGATCGCCACACCAGAAGACCAAACCTGGGCGATGCTCTATCTCGCGAGCGATGCTTCACGATTCGTTACCGGACAGGTGATTCGTCCCAACGGTGGCGTGGTGATGGCATGACCTTTTCAATCAACGAACAACTCACGAACGGAACTGTGCGATGACAACCGGTGACAACTCTCCAGTACCCGATTTCCTTTCCCGCCTTCGCGTCGATGGTCGCACCTTTGTGGTTGCCGGTGCTGGTGTCGGCATGGGACGCATGACTTCGCACGCACTCGTGCAGGCTGGCGCCAAGACCGTTGTGTGTGTTGACGTTGATGCCGATCGCGCTGCGGAAATTGCTGCGGAAATTGGTCCCGCCGGTGTTGCGTGGGTTGGGGATGTCACCACTCGTGAAGGCGCCAAGCAGCTCGCGGCTGATGCCGAAGCAATCAATGGTCGCATCGATGGTCTCGTCGACATCATCGGCATGGCTCGTTGGGAATCGATCCTCGACATGACCGACGAAACCTTCGATTGGGAAATCGATATCTGTCTTCGTCACGCGTTCTTGTTGTCACAAGAATTCGGTCGTCGTATGTCGAAGACCGATGGCGGCACGATGGTGTTCATCGCGTCGGTGAGTGGTCTGACCGCGGCACCAATGCACGCTGCCTACGGAGCGGCAAAGGCTGGCCTCATGGCATGGGTGCAGACCCTGGCCATCGAACTCGGCGGATTCGGCATTCGCGCCAACGCGGTCGCCCCAGGAACCATCCTCAGCCCCCGTATGGAAGCGGCCTTCACCGACGAGCAACGAGCCCTCAACGCCGGCAATTCGCCGATGGGCAAGATGGGGTCGACCTCCGATATCGCCTCGGCAGCACTGTTCTTTTCCAGCGATATGTCGGCCTATGTGACCGGTCGCACACTCGTTGTTGATGGTGGCGTGGACTCCAAGTTCCCGTATCCCGTCACACTCTGATCCTTCGCTTTTTCAGGGGTTCTGCGGGCTGACTAGTGTCGGCTCGTCAACCTGACGTCCCTGTGGAGGACCCCCCGTGAAGACCCCCGTTCGCGTAGCTGTCACCGGTGCTGCCGGTCAGATCGGTTACAGCCTTCTGTTCCGTATTGCTAGTGGCCAGATGCTTGGAGAAGACCAGCCGGTCATCCTCCAGCTTCTCGACATCACTCCGGCAATGGACGCGCTCAAGGGCGTTGCCATGGAACTTGAAGACTGCGCATTCCCGCTGCTGTCTGACATCGTGCGCACCGATGATCCCAACGAGGCGTTTGGCGACATCTCCTACGCGCTTCTTGTTGGCGCACGTCCACGTTCAAAGGGTATGGAGCGCAAGGACCTTCTCGAAGCAAACGGTGGCATCTTCAAGCCGCAGGGCAAGGCGCTGTCAGACAACGCCGCTTCTGACGTCAAGATCCTCGTTGTCGGTAACCCCGCCAACACCAATGCCCTTATCGCGATGAACAACGCGCCGAACATTCCGAACGAGCGCTTCACCGCAATGACTCGTCTCGATCACAACCGTGCCATCGCTCAGGTCGCAGCCAAGACCGGCACCACCGTTTCGGACATCACCAAGATGACGATCTGGGGCAACCACTCCGCAACGCAGTACCCCGATCTCTTCCATGCCGAAGTAAAGGGTCAGAACGCTGCTGCACTGGTCAACGATCAGGCCTGGCTCGAAAACGATTTCATCCCGACCGTTCAGCAGCGCGGTGCCGCAATCATCGAAGCCCGTGGGCTTTCCAGCGCGGCATCGGCTGCAAACGCTGCAATCGATCACATGCGTACCTGGGCACTTGGTTCGGTCAAGGGCGACTGGGTCTCGATGGCGATTCCGTCCGATGGTTCCTACGGCGTTGCCGAGGGCATCATCTCCTCGTTCCCCGTCACTTGCGGCAATGGCAAGTACGAAATCGTGCAGGGTCTCGACATCGATGACTTCTCACGTGGCCGCATCGACGCGTCGGTTGCCGAACTCGT
>CAMAYJ010000056.1 GCA_945862505.1 Bifidobacterium breve
TGTGGTCGGGACCGGCGTCGATCCGGTGACCTACCGCTTTTCAGGCGGCCGCTCTGCCAACTGAGCTACCCGACCGTGGAGACCATGTCTCCGTCCCTGACGCCCCGGCGAACCGGTACGACAGTTGGCGGTCCCGACGGGATTTGAACCCGCGACCTCCGGCTTGACAGGCCGGCGTGCACTCCAAACTGCACCACGGGACCAGAAACTGCTGCGTACCCCCAACGGGATTCGAACCCGTGTTACCTGCGTGAAAGGCAGGCGTCCTAGGCCGCTGGACGATGGGGGCTCTTGCGCCGCTAGGGCTTGCAGACCATAGCAGCACCATTCCGTCGGTCCCCAATGCCAGCGGTTGACGCGGTTGGGGAGGTGGGCTCAGACGGTCCGGGCAAGCGCATCGACGACCATGCCCACCAACACACCGAGGAATTCGTAGAGGGCCCATGCCGGAAGTTCCGGGTCATCAGGCTCAAGCTGAGGGAAGCCGTCCTCGCTGACATCAAGCCGGGTCCCAAGCACAAGCCGGACGGTATTGAGCCCAACCATCCAGGTCTCAAGCGTGGCGCGATCGAGTTCGGCATCTCGGGCGGTGGCCGAAACTCGCTCAAGGGCCTCGCGTCGGGTGCGGAGGAGATCGCTATGGACGAGATCGCGGTAGGCCTCGTTGACTGATTCGTCAGAAGCGTGGGCCACAGGGAAGACACGTCGAAGCATGGGGTCACGCTCGGGCGAGTTTTCGTCGTCGAGTGCCGTAAGCACGTCGTCGCACACTGCGGCGATGACTTCACGCAAGTCTTCACGCAGATTGATGATGAATCGATCCGGGCCTTTGCTTTGAATCGTGCGTTTGAATCCGAAGGCCATGTCAGTCCTGTTGCATCGTGGCCCAGAGGCCATGTTCATGCAGACGGAAGACATCGAGTTCGGCTTTTTCCTTCGAACCGTTTGAAACAACGGCACGGCCTTTCTCATGCACATCGAGCATGAGTGATTCCGCTTTCTCGTTGCTGTAGCCGAACACTTTTTGAAGTACATAGGTCACGTACGACATCAGATTGATCGGGTCGTTCCAGACCAACACGATCCAAGGACGATCAATCGCAAGATTTGTATCGATTGATGGCTCGTCGATTTCTACTGGCGCAACATCTGCTGCTGTTGGTGATCTCATGACGTCGAGGCGAACTCGTCAGTTGGCTCGACCTCAAGGGGACGCGCGATGAGCGAGAGATCAAATGCCAGTGCTGCGATCCATACGATGACACTGCCCAATATGTGAATGATTACAAGGCCTGGTGGGACTCCATTGAAGTACTGGATGTAGCCGATAGCCCCTTGTACGAGGATCGCGGCGACGAGATACTTCGCGCGTCGGTCAACTCCACGTGGAGCGCCTGTTCGATGCAGAACAAAAAGCGTGATGATCGTGAGTGTAAGGAAGAGCCATACAGCGCCGCTATGGATGCGCACAACAGTGGTGATGTCGAACAAAAGACGCTTCGCGTTTTCGTCACCACCATGTGGACCAGTGCCGGTCACAATTGTTCCAGTGAAGATCGTGATGGCAGATACAACGACAAGAAGGCGACCGAGGATGCGGACGTTTCGAGGAACAACAGGTAGCGCCGGAGATTGCGCGTACTTCGAACGTTCGTGAAGAACGAACGCGTTCCAAATCAAGACCATCGACACCACGAAGTGCGCGATGACGAACGGCGGTTGCAGTTCGAACAACACCGTGAGTCCACCGAGAACAATCTGAGCGATCACGCCTCCGACAAGTCCAAGCGATAGCCATGTGAGGTCTCGGCGTCGAGGGTTGCGAAGTAAGGAACCAAGCACCGCAAGGATGACCGCAACCGACACCAAACCGGTGACGGTGCGGTTCACGAACTCGATCATGGCGTGGTACTCGAAGGGCGCGACGATGCGGTTGTCTTCACACGTTGGCCAATCGGAGCATCCGAGTCCCGACCCGGTCAGGCGGACGGCGGCGCCGCTGACGGTGATGAACACCTGCGCAAGCAGGGCCACGAGGGTGATGCGTCGATAGGCCCGAGGGGAGAGTCGAGGCAATCGCACGGGTCGATGGTACGGGAGTGGACTCCGGCTTCCCCAACCCCACTGGCCCAGCGCTGTGTGGAGCCGGGGTTGGCTGCCGTCCCGATTGTCCGGTTCTGGACCTAGACCCCTAGCATCAGGCCCGATGGAATCGGTCGCGCAACCACCCCTCGCTGCGCGATTGCGCGGGTATGTAGCCCTTACAAAACCTCGCATTATCGAGCTTCTGCTCATCACGACCGTGCCCACGATGATCGTGGCCGAGCAGGGTCTCCCTTCGTGGTGGCTGATGGTGGCGACTGTCCTCGGCGGCACCGCCGCGGCCGGTGGCGCCAACGCCATCAACATGTATGTCGACCGAGATATCGATGCCCTCATGCGGCGGACCCGCAACCGGCCATTGGTGACTGGGCTTCTCAAGCCCCGAAACGCCTTGATTTTCGCTATTGGGCTCGAAGTCGTGGCCTTTATGTGGCTCTGGGCCTTTGTGAACCTGCTCAGTGCCGTGCTGGCCGTGGCTGCCTGCCTGTTCTATGTCTTCATCTACACGCTGTGGTTGAAGCGCACCTCGAGCAGCAACATTGTGATCGGCGGCGCCGCAGGCGCTGCTCCGGTGCTTATCGGCTGGTCAGCAGTGACCAATTCGCTGGCCTGGGCTCCCGTGCTGCTTTTCGCCATCATTTTCTTCTGGACCCCGCCCCATTTCTGGGCTCTGGCCATTCGCTACGAAGAGGACTACACGGCGGCCAATGTTCCGATGCTCCCGTCAGTGGTTTCTCGTCACGAAACAGCCATTCGGATCCTCATCTATACCCTCATCGTCTGGGCCCTCACGATTGCCTTCATCCCCGTGGGCGATATGGGATGGATCTATGGGGTCCTTGCCGCGGGGCTGGGCGGGTTTTTCACCTTTTTGTCCGTGCAATTACTGCGCGATCCGACCACCGCACGAGCCATGCGCCTGTTCACCTTTTCCATCACTTGGGTGACGTTGCTGTTCGCCGGAATGGCCCTCGACCAACTGGTTCGGTCGGGTCTCTGAGTTCTGGCCTCGGCCGGTTCCATCTCGGTTTGGAAGAATCCGACCGATGGTTTTCAATGGGGCATCGGGGCGTGTGTAGGGTAAGAACCGTCCCGCCCTTGATCCGGAGGGTCCCCCCTTCGGTCGAGACCGGCCCGTGCCGGCCCGAGTGTGCACGCTCGTACGAGGTCCTTACAGAACATGGCTCTAACCGATACCCGACCGGAAACCGGTACCGACGCAAGTGCGGTCGCCCCTTCCGTCGTACCCAGCCCTCTCACCATCTTCGGAACCGGTGACCACAAAGCCGTTGGCACGTTCTACGTGTTGGCCGCGTTGGTCTTCGGAATCGCTGGTTGGGTTGCCGCAGCGCTTTCTCTCGGACACGAGGTCGGATCCAATTCCTTCCTTAGCGGTTCGACAGCAATGCAACTGGGCCAAACCTCGAATTTGGGCCTTATTTTATTGGTGATTGTGCCGCTGTTCCTTGGCCTTGGCACGTACATCGTTCCGTTGCAGGTCGGTGCAAGCACGGTTGCGTTCCCACGTGCAGCTGCTGCCGCGATGTGGACATGGTTGCTTTCGTCGGGCGTCTTTATTGTTGCGTCGTTCATCGACGGTGGCTTCGGCGGTTCGCGCGAAAAGTCCGTCAGCCTCACGCTCATGGCCCTCGGCGGTCTGATCGTTGCGTTGCTTCTCGGCACCGTTTGTGTGCTCACAACCGCGGTCACACTTCGTACGCCGGGCATGACGCTCGACCGAGTCCCGATGTTCTCGTTCTCGATGCTCGTCGGCGGAGCGATCTGGTTGCTCACGTTGCCGGTGTTGCTCGCCAACTTGCTGCTGATTTGGGTCGACCACCGCTACAACGGAGGCACGACCTTCGGTGCTGGCGCCATTCAGTTCGATCAGGTGTTGTGGATCGCTTACGAGCCACAGATCTACGCTTTCTTGATTCCTGGCCTCGGTATCGTCGCCGATGTGATTGCCACCCTGACCGGCGCCCGCCTCGGTCAGCGCAACATTCTTCTGCTCGCCATTGGCGCCTTCGGGGTTCTTAGTGTTGGCGCTTGGGCGCAGCCCGCCATCTACCCCTCGGCCTCGGACGATCTCGTATGGCAGGCCATGGGGCTTCTCATGCTGCTTCCTACCCTGTTGTTTTTCGGCGGCGTTGCCAAAGCCTTCAAAGACGGCAAGCCTTCCCTGAAGAGCCCGCTCGGCCTCGCTGTCGTGTCGCTGCTCTTGACCTTGTTGGCCGTGCTTGCTGGAGCATTGCTTGCGATCACCCCGCTTGAACTTCGTGTCTCTGGTTTCTTTGCCGCCGGCCAATACGTTCTCGCCATTGCTGCTGCGCTCGCTGCTGCTGCTGCGGGTATTGGTTATTGGGGTCCGAAAATGACCGGTGGTCATTCGGCCGACGGTTTAGGCAAGCTCAATGTTCTCGTCCTGCTCGGGGGCGGAGCCCTTGGCGGACTTTCGCTTTGTGTGCTGGGCTTCTCGAATCGCTTCACCGGCCTCGAAGGCGCTCATGATTCTCTCGTAATCGTTTCGTCGATCGGTTGCGCGTTGGTCGCCTTGGGCGGAGCACTTGCGCTTCTCGGTCTTCTCAGTGGCGCTCGTAAGGGTGCCCCCGAAGCCGCCGCCGATGCATGGGGCACGGGCCAGACCCTCGAATGGGCCTGTCCTTCTCCACCGCCCACCGGCAATTTCGGTGACCTCGCCATTGTCCGTTCGCCCGAGCCGTTGCTCGATGAGGAGGCCTGAGCATGACCGCCCACGTCCTTCCCCCCGCTCCTGCAGTTCAGCGCCCCCGAGTGCTGGTCGTCGGCGCGGCGTTTGCTGCAGCAGCATCGTTCACGGTCTTCATCGGCCTGATCGGTATCTACCTTGCGGCACGCGTTGATGTCGTTGGTTCGGGTACGGCGTGGTTGCCCGAGGGCGCCACCATTCCCTTGCAGCAGCCCAACACGATGTTCATCACGCTCATCATGTCGGTCTTCACGATGCAGTGGGCCGTTGCTGCGATCGCCAAGAACGATCGAGTGAACTCTTACTTGGCGATGGGCCTCACCCTCATGTTGGGTATCGCCACGATCGTCATGACGACCTATCTCTGGTATCTCATGGAGCTCGATATCGCTTCAGGGATTCAGGGAGTGTTGATTTACACAATCACCGGCGCACACATTGTGATGCTGGTGCTGGCGATGATTTTTGTCGCCCTCATGGGCCTTCGGGCCCTCGGCGGGCAGTTCACTGCTCGCCAACACGATGGCATTACCGCCGCCGCTGTTTTTTGGTACGCGATGGTTGCCGTCTATGCCCTGATCTGGATCTCCATCTACGTCACCAAGTAGGCCGCCATGCTCTCCTCGCGGATGTTCACAACAGCGTTTCGGTTTCTCGCCGGTCTGGCGACCTTCTCGCTGATTGCCGCGTTCGCCAGCGGATTCACCAGCGAGACCCAGTCGCCAATAAACCGCGTGATGGGCCCGCTCACCCTCGGCTGGAAGGGTGGCATCGGAAATCACTTCGCCTACACCATCTTCGTGGGACTGGCCGTTGCCGCTGCCACATTGGCGGGTCTGCTTATCGCCTTCCGCGATGCTGATCCTGAGGCAGAAGCTCAGGTCGTGCATACCGAATCGGTGCCCCTCACCCGTGCTCCAGTGGGCGTGAATTATCTGCCTGCTCTTGGTGCTCTGGCATTCATTCTCCTTCTCATCGGTGCCGCGACCGAAAGTGGCGGTCTGATGTTCGCCGCAGTTGCAACGTTGTTGGTCGTAGCCTTCACCTGGACACTTCGGACCTGGGCCGAGCGCGCCACGGGCGACGATCACACCAACGCCGAGATCTACCACCGCTTCATTGACCCGTTCCGGGTTCCGGTCATTTCGCTCCTGCTTATCGGCTTGGTCGCCATTGGCCTGTCGCGTGTTCTTCTTTCGGTCTCGAAGGTCGGTTCGGTCTGGGTCTTCGGCCTGGTAGCACTGTTTTTCTTCCTTGTTGCCGTACTTCTGGCGCTCAAGCCTTCTTCCGGCAAGTGGGTCACGACGGCGGTCGTGGTTCTTGGTGCTATCGCCATCGTCGCTGCGGGCATTGCCGGCGCGGTCATCGGAGAGCGCGACATCGAACATCACGATCCAGCGGCTCACACCACCGAAGGCGCCATTGGTGTGGCCCCCGGGGCACCCGTTGTCATCCGGGGCGGGAACCCGGCATGAGCATGTCTTCTTTTTGTTCGATGCTGATCAGAGCGGAATCCTCCGCTCGGTTGGCGCGTTTGGCTCAGACTGGTGAACACTTCGTTCACACCGTTCAGTACTGCAGCAGTCCTAGTGGCCGCGGCCTTGTGTCGCCGGTTCGTTCGCCCCGGAGCGGATTCATCCCCGCCTCTCGAGGAGAGTAAATGCAGCGCCTTCCAAAAATTGTCCGCATCCTTGCGGTGATCTCGTTTACGGCCGTGGTGGTGCTCTTTACCGCACTCATCGTGAACTCGTTCCAAAACAGCGGCAAGCCGCTTACTTCTCTTGCTCCCGAAGGACCTTCGGCGGAAAGTATTCAGAAGCTCCTCGTCCCCGTGACGGCAATTGCTGGAATTGTTTTTGTTCTTGTTATCGGCGCCATTGTCTTCATTACGTGGAAGTTCCGCGAGCGTAAGGGCTCCGATCCCGACGAGTTCCCGTCACAGATTCACGGCGTGACCACCCTCGAAATCGGTTGGACAATTCTTCCCGCACTCATTCTTGCTGGCATCGCTGTCGGCACGGTGATGACGATCATCAATCTCAATCGCGAAGAACCCAATTCCATCAAGGTTCAGGTTGCTGGTCAGCAGTGGTGGTGGGAGTACAGGTACGACCTCAATGGTGACGGCGATTTCGATGGTCCGGAAGACATCACTACCGCAACAGAATTGGTGATCCCCGCCGGCAAGCCCGTGCAGGTCACGACCACCTCGAACGATGTCATCCACTCGTTCTGGATTCCTGGTTTGAACGGCAAGAAGGACGCTGTCCCTGGTTTGTACAACCCGCTCAAATTGCAGGCCGATGAACCCGGCGTCTTCCGTGGTCAGTGCACCGAGTTCTGCGGACTTTCCCACGCCAATATGCGCATGCTTGTTCGTGCCGTTTCGTCAAGCGATTACGACGCTTGGGTGCGGAATCAGCTGAAAGATCATGCAGCTGATCCCACCGATCCCGTTGCCGCTGAAGGCAAGAAAGTCTGGCAGGCACTCTGCGCGCAGTGCCACGTCATCAAGGGTATCAACGACGTCAAGATGAAAGAAACGCCGCCGCCGCTGGTTTCCGGTGTTGCACCGGACCTCACACATTTCATGACTCGTGGAACATTCGCCGGATCAATCTTCAACCTCTATCAGCCAGTCTCTAGCGATGGTCAACTGCTTCCAATGAGCGATGTCGCTGCTGCTGGCGATCCAGGTGCGGTACTCACAGGCGGCCCGGTCAACACGGCAACCGTCAACCGAGTCACGCTCGAAGCTTGGTTGCGTAATGCGCCTGCACTCAAGCCGATGTATCCGCAGGGCGGACGCGGCATGCCAAATCTGAATCTGACCGAAGAGCAGATCGACCAACTGGTCGCATTCCTCGAGACGCTGAACTGAGTTTTGTGATGAACGTCCGCAACGCATTGTTTGGAGTTGGTCATGGCACTAACTGAAGACCGCCCCCTCGCCCTTCCTTCGGGTGATTCCAACGACGCTTACACGCCCACTGGTGTGTTCACGCGTCCGACGGCCGAGACCGGGCCGCGCTCATGGTTCACCACTGTCGATCACAAGAAGATTGGCATCATGTACGGCGCCGCCGCGATCTTCTTCTTCATCATCGGTGGTATTGAAGCGCTCCTCATCCGTATGCAGCTTTGGGCACCGCGCGGCTCACTTCTCAGCGCCGACCTTTACAACCAGGTGTACACAATGCACGGCACGACGATGGTCTTCCTCGTCGTTATGCCGATTGGTGCTGCGTTTGCGAACTACCTCATCCCGCTGCAGATCGGCGCTCGCGACGTTGCGTTCCCCCGAATCAATGCGTTCAGTTTCTGGGCGTTCTTGTTTGGTGGATTGTTCCTCAACACCAGTTGGATCATGGGTGGCGGCGCCGACGGCGGTTGGTTCATGTACGCCCCGAACAGCGGCGTCATCTTCTCGCCAACGCACGGCATCGACTTCTGGAACCTCGGCCTCATCATCACCGGTATCGCATCGCTTACCGGTGCGGTGAACCTCATCGTGACGGTGCTCAACATGCGAGCTCCGGGCATGACGCTTATGCGAATGCCGATCTTCACCTGGATGGCACTCGTCTCGCAGTTCTTGCTGCTCTTCGCGATCCCAGTTCTTACGTCGGCGCAGGTTCTGCTCATGCTCGATCGAGGGTTCGACGCAAACTTCTTCAACGTCGCGAAGGGTGCCAACCCACTGTTGTGGGAGCACTTGTTCTGGATCTTCGGACACCCCGAGGTGTACCTCATGATCCTTCCCGCTTTTGGTCTGGTCTCAGAAATTCTTCCGACCTTCGCTCGTAAGCCGATCTTTGGTTACCCATTCATCGTGTTCTCCGGTATCGCCATTGGCTTTATGGGCTGGGGCGTATGGGCTCATCACATGTTCGTGTCCGGTATCGGACCGATCTCGGTGACAGCGTTCTCGCTCACCACGATGTTCATCGCGGTGCCCACGGGCGTGAAGATCTTGAACTGGACCGCCACGATGTGGGGCGGCAAGTTGAACTTTTCTGCGCCGATGCTGTTCTCGATCGGTCTCGTCACCATGTTCACCATCGGTGGCCTCTCTGGTGTGATGCACTCAGTTGCCCCGATGGACACACAGCAGACCGATACCTACTTCATCGTCGCTCACTTCCACTACGTCCTCTTTGGTGGAGCTTTCTTCGGGTTCATGGCCGGGTTCTACTTCTATTGGCCGAAGGCGTTTGGCTACATGCTCAATGAGAGCATCGGTAAAGCCAACTTCTGGCTGATGCTTCTTGGCTTCAACCTCACCTTTGCACCAATGCACGTCCTCGGACTTCAGGGCATGAGCCGCCGTATCTATACCTACGACGCCGGCTACGGGTTCGAATTCTGGAACAAGGTCGCCACTATTGGTGCGTTCACACTTGCCAGCAGTATCGCTTTGTTTATCTTCAACATCTTCTATAGCAAGTCGAAGGCGAAGAATCTTCCGCCGGTCGGTCCCGACCCGTGGGACAGCCGCACGATCGAATGGATGGTTCCGTCTCCGACACCGGCCTACAACTTCGATCCAATCCCAACAGTTACCCGTGTCGACGACTTCTGGTATCGCAAGTATGGCGAAACCAAAGACGGAAAGCTCGTTCGCATTGCGTCCACCGCCGAGGTTGCGCAGCAGCGCACCGATGGCAAGGGCGTTCACCTTCCATCACCGTCCTATTGGCCGATCGTTTTGGCCTTCGGCCTTCCGATCGTCGCTTACGGACTCATCTTCAGCCTTTGGCTCGCGCTTATCGGCGGCATCGTTGTTGTGGCTGCTCTTTACGGCTGGATTATGGAGCCACCGGACGATCCCGACCTCGCTCATGACGATCATGGCCCCGAGGCTCATGCTTCCGATGGTGGCGACGCCGCGGTTCCCGACTCCGCAGACGCAGTGAAGGAGGTCGAGACCGTTGGCTGAAACTCTCACTTCCCGTCCGACATTGGCTGACGCCGACGCGCATCAGGCACACGCGCATATCGATGCCGACACCAACACCGGCATTTCCAACACGAAGTTGGGCATGTGGCTGTTCCTGGCGTCAGAGTGCTTGCTGTTCGGCGGTTTGATCACCACCTATCTGCTCTACAGGCGTCCGCTTCAAGGTCCGACCCCACACGAGATTTTCGACATTCCGTTTACGTCAACCTCGTCGTTCGTTCTTCTCATGTCGTCACTCACCATGGTGTTGGCTGTTTCGGCCATCGAGCGTGGAGAGCATCAGCGCATGCGAGTCTGGATCGGCGCCACTGCCGCTCTCGGGGCAACATTCATTGCTGGTCAGATCTACGAGTTCACTGTGTTCGTACGCGAAGGTCTCGGGTTTACCACCAGCCGATTCAGTTCAGCGTTCTACACACTCACGGGCTTCCACGGCATCCACGTCACGGTCGGCATCATCATGCTCGTCTCGGTTGTGCTGCTGTCGCTGCGAGGCAAGATTCCGGAACATAAGGCCGAGACCGTCGAAATCGTCGGGCTGTACTGGCACTTCGTTGATGTCGTTTGGGTCGTCATCTTCGCCGTCGTGTACCTCATCCCAACCTGATCGAGGAGCATCACATGACCATCACCTCACATGACAACGTCCCCACCACTGCCCTCGATGGTGCAGTCAAGGACTATTCGCGCGACAAGGTCTATGTCCTGACCGCGATCTTCCTCGCGGTTCTCACCATCATCGAAGTCTTCACGTATGCCGCGCCGGATTTTCCGATTTGGGCCGATGAACTCCTGATCCCGGTGCTCATGATCCTGATGGCCGTGAAGTTCTTCACGATTCTCTACATCTTCATGCATCTGAAGTTCGACAAGCCGATCCTGACTCGCATCTTTTATTCGGGCTTGGTTCTTGCGATGCTTGTGTACCTCGCGATGTTGACGACCTTCCGTTTTTGGTTCTAGTAGCACCGCTAGAACGAGCGATGGCCCTGACTGGTCACGCACACTCTCACGCACAAGACTGAGATCATGTTCTCAGCGATGCCCTCCTTCGCAGCCCATTGGGAAGTCTGGGGGTTGGTACTTGCCATCGTTGCTGGGGGTCTCTTCGTTGCAAAAGTGATTGGTCCGAAAGTTGTTGAGCCGGGCACTCAGGTTGTGTCACGACGCCAGGCCGTTTCATTTTGGTTGGCTGTTGCGTTTATGACTGCGGCTTCGGTGTGGCCGCTTCATGACATCGCCGAACAACGACTGTATTCAGGACACATGTTTCAGCACCTTGTGCTGACAATGGTTGTCCCCCCACTCTTTCTCCTCTCGTGTCCAACATGGCTGGCCGAACTCTTCGTGGCGTCAGGTGGACGGTTATGGCGAGTTATCCAAGTACTCGCAACACCGATTTTGGCGTTCGCGTTGTTCAACTCGTTCAACATGCTCAGCCATATGCCGCAGTTCGTGAATACCTCGACATCGAGCGGCCCATTCCATTTCACCGCACACGTTCTCTTCGTCGTCACCGCGCTCATCATGTGGCTACCGGTTTGCGGGCCCTGGCCGCAGTTGCGGCTTTCGATACCAGGTCAGATGGTCTACCTGTTTGCCCAATCACTTCTTCCGACACTTCCGGCGGCGTGGCTGTGGCTTTCACATACGCCGGTGTACGACGCGTACGACCAACCCATCCGCCTGTGGGGAATCACGGTGATGGACGATCAAGCTGCTGCTGGCCTCATTATGAAAGTGATTGAAGCCGCGTACCTTTGGGGAATTATCGGTGTGCTGTTCTTTCGTTGGGCGGCGCGGCACCACAATGCCGATCGAGAAGGCCTCTATCTCACCGAACGTGAGATCCTTGAATGGGAAGAAGGCGAACGCGGAGGCCTTGATTCGTTGCCGTCCGGTACTCCCCGAAAGACGTCACCGACGTAATTACTCCCAGCGAAAGAATTTCACTGCTGCGAGCGGCGCAAGAACAGCCCACACGCCAAGAACGACCCATGCCGAGCCCGCCGGATCAGCGCCACTCCGCAGGCACGACTGCAACACTTGGCTGAGCGCACCCGATGGCAGCACCTTGCCAATGGTGCCGAAGAAACCCGGCATTTCACTGAACGGAATGATCATTCCGCCCAGCAGAAGAAGCAGTAGGTAAAGGCCGTTTGCCAGTGCAAGGGTCACCGTTCCGCGCAACGTGCCGGCCATAAGCAGGCCGATTCCACCGAACGCAAATGCACCGAGCACGACAGCGGGAATGGCCAGTAACGGTGTGCCGCCGGGATTCCAGCCGAGAGCCAATGCGGCAACAACGATGAGTGCGATCTGTACGATGAGAAGAATCTTCACCATGCCGATTTTGGCGAGCACCCAACGACCGCGGCCGAGTGGTGTGGCGCCGAGTCGCTTGAGCACTTTGTAATGACGTTCGAACCCGGTACCAATGGCGAGTGCGACCATTGCGTTGGACATGACGGCCAAAGCGATGATGCCGGGGGCAAGAAAGTCAACCCGCTTGTCGACGCCTGCCGGAATCGGCAGAACCTTTACTGCAGAGAAGAACACTAAAAGTAAAAGCGGAATGGCGATGTTGACGAGCAATTGTTCGCCGTTGCGGAGGCTGAGCATCAATTCTGAACGTGTCTGGGCAAGCAGCGCTTTCATCGTCGAGACCTCCGTCGACGAGAAGGCGTGGGTTCTGGCGCTTTCGCGTCTGCATCGGCAGTGAGTCGCAAGAACACGTCTTCAAGACGCTGACGCCCGGCGCGCAGATCAGCGAGAGGAAGATCCATTTCGGCTAACCACGCAGTGATCGCCGCAACCATCAAAGGAGTAGCGGCAGAAGCGACGACGTATTCGCCCGGCGATGCTTCGGTGACGACAGCGCCTATTCGCTCGCCGAGCGACGAAACGTCGAGCCCCGATGGTGCACCGAAACGAACATCGTCGCCTTGCGAGGCGCGCATGAGCTCGGTGGGTGTTCCATCGGCGAGCACAACACCGTGATCGATGATGACCACGTGGTCGGCGAGTTTCTCGGCTTCTTCAAGATCGTGTGTTGTGAGCAACACGGCGACGCCGCGATCGCGAAGTTCGGCAATGATCCGTCGAATCAGTTGGCGGCCAGAAGGGTCGATGCCGGCGGTGGGCTCATCGAGGAACGCGACATCGGGTCGCCCGACTAACGCGAGTGCCAGCGAGAGGCGTTGTTGTTCTCCGCCAGACATCGAACGCCAGGTTGAGGACCGATGATCAGCCAGCCCCACGAGATCGAGTAGTTCATCGGGGTCGATGGGGTTGTCGTAGTACGAAGCAGACAGATGCAGCGCTTCGGCCGGCCGCATGCCGGTGGCAACGCCGCCTGATTGCAACATCACGCCGATGCGGGCGACAAGCTGACGATGTTCGGCCACAGGGTCGAGTCCTAGAACCCGAACCGAACCGGCAGTGGGGCGGCGATAGCCCTCGAGGGTTTCGACGGTTGAGGTTTTGCCCGCACCGTTTGGACCAAGGAGAGCGGTGATCTGCCCGGGCATGGCCCGAAAGGACAGTCCATTGACGGCAACTCGATCGCCGTAGCGAACGGTGAGGTCGCTGACCTCGATCGCAGGTTGAGAAGCAGAAGAAACCACGATCTGACGCTACCGGGCCGACGACTACGGTTCAGAACCGTGATCGACGTTCGCCGAATCCGTTCCGAGTACGACGCTGTTCGAGCCTCGCTTGCCCGACGTGGCGACGAAGGGGCCCTGCGCGACCTCGCTCAGGTGGCCGAACTCGACGAAAAGAGTCGGCAGATTTCCGCCGAACGGGACGATCTTCGAGCGCAGGTGAACGGTCTGTCCAAAGAGGTTGGTCAGCTGCGTCGCGATGGCGATACGGCTGGGGCGGAAGCGCTGCAGGAGCAAAGCCGTGCCCTCGGCGAGCGCGAGCGTGAAGTGACCGCAGCGGCCGACGAGGTTGCTGGTCAGATGCGCGAACTTCTGCTGCACATCCCGAACCTTCCATCACCTGATTGCCCCGACGGCAAAGGTGAAAGCGACAACGTTGAAGTGAAGCGAGTGGGCGTTGGCGACGATCCGGCTGCATGGGCAGACCATCAACGCGTTCCGCACTGGGACATCGGTACCGAACTTGGCATTCTCGATTTGGAACGAGCAGTGAAGATGTCGGGCGCAATGTTCACGATGTTCCGTGGCCAGGGCGCCACGTTGTCTCGTGCTCTGTGTCAGGCCGCGCTCGATCGCAATGCCGATGCGTTCGAAGAGGTTCGCCCACCCACCGTGGTACTGACCGAAACAATGATCAGCACTGGTCACCTTCCCAAGTTCATCGACGATGCATATCACTTTGAACGCGACGATCTGTGGGCCATCCCCACCGCTGAAGTTCCGCTTACGTCGTTAGCTCGCGATGAAATTCT
>CAMAYJ010000057.1 GCA_945862505.1 Bifidobacterium breve
CGTCGCGCCCGAACTCCGACCTTCTCGAGGGCCTCAATCCCGTCCAGCACGAGGCCGTGATCCATTCCGAAGGCCCGCTGCTCATCATTGCTGGGGCCGGTTCGGGAAAAACTCGTGTGCTCACCCAGCGCATTGCCCACCTGATCCGCGATCTCGGCATCTCGCCGTTCGAAATCCTCGCCATCACTTTTACCAACAAGGCAGCGGGGGAGATGAAAGAGCGTGTTGCTGCGCTCGTCGGTCCTGTGGCCGAGAAGATGTGGGTCTCCACCTTTCACTCGGCTTGTGTTCGCATTCTGCGTCGCGATGGCAGCCGACTTGGCTTTCCGTCTTCGTTCACGATCTATGACCAGTCCGATGCGGAACGCCTCACTGGTTATTGCGTTCGCGACCTTGGCCTCGACCCGAAGAAGTTCCCTAGCCGTTCCGTACACGGTGCCATCTCGGCGGCGAAGAACGAAGGGCTCGACCCAGCTGGTTTCGCGGCTCGTGCCGGTTCAATCTTCGACCGCAAAATCGCTGAAGTTTTCGTGGACTACCAAGCGCGACTGCTCAAAGCCGGCGCCATGGACTTCGACGACTTACTCGTCAATACCGTCAAGTTGTTCCGCGAACACCCCGATGTTCTCGAGACCTATCAGCGCCGTTTCGGTCACATCCTGGTTGATGAGTACCAAGACACCAACCATGTTCAGAACGAAATGGTGCTCATGCTCGGCGCGCAGCACCACAACGTTTGCGTAGTCGGCGATGGCGACCAGAGTGTCTACGGGTGGCGTGGCGCCGACATCACCAACATTCTCGACTTCGAAAACGCGTTCCCCGATACCACCGTGCTGTTGCTCGAACAGAACTATCGGTCAACGCAAACGATTCTCGATGCTGCGAATGCGGTCATCGACAACAACATGTCGCGCCGTCCGAAAGAACTCTGGACCGAAGCAGGTGCTGGTGAAGCGATTATTCGCTACCACGCCGATGACGAAGCCGATGAAGCGCAGTGGGTCGCGAATCAACTGAACCACTTGCATGACAGCGGCCGCCGTTGGGGCGATTGCGCCATCCTCTATCGCACCAACGCGCAAAGCCGTCTTGTTGAGGAATACCTCATGCGCGTTGGTATTCAGTACAAGGTGATTGGCGGCACGCGCTTCTACGATCGCCGAGAAGTCAAAGATGCACTGGCGTATTTGAAGGTCACGGTGAACCCGGCCGACGAAGTCAGCGTGAAGCGTGTCCTCAATGTTCCCAAGCGCGGCATTGGTGAATCGTCAGTAGGCCGACTCGACGTCTATGCGCGCAGTCACGAACTCACATTCTTTGACGTTCTGCGTGAAGCTGCCGCTGCAGGCGTTACCGGTAAAGCCCTGAAGGGAATTGAACAATTCCTTAAAGTTATCGACGAACTCACGTTGTTTGTCGACAAGGGCCCGGCAACCGTGATCGAAGCCGCGCTGCAGCGTTCGGGATACGTCGAAGAGCTCGAGGCCGAACATTCGATCGAATCGGAAGGTCGTCTTGAAAATCTTGCCGAGCTCGTGGGGGCGGCGCGAGATTTTGGTTCTGTCGATGAATTCCTTGAACAAGTCAGCCTTGTGGCCGACACCGATGCGCTCGACGAAGACGATTCAGCCGTTGTGCTCATGACATTGCATTCAGCCAAGGGACTCGAATTCCCTTGCGTGTTTCTCATCGGTTTGGAAGACGGAATCTTCCCGCATATGCGTACGCTCGGTGATCCCGATCAACTCGAAGAGGAACGCCGTCTCGCGTATGTCGGTATCACGCGTGCCCGAGAACGTCTCTATCTGAGTCACGCGTGGGCTCGAACCATGTTTGGAAGCACGCAGTACAACCCGCCCAGTCGGTTCCTCGATGAAATTCCTGCAGAGCTCGTTGAGTCAGTGCAGGGGAGTCGTCGTCCGTCGAGAAGTTCTTCCGATAGTTCCTCTGGTCGAACATGGGGAGCGAACCGCGGTTCCGGTGGTTCCAGCGGCGGTGGCATCTGGGGCAGTGGTGGGCGCACGCAAAAAGACAACGACGATTGGTCGGGTTCGGTCATCGGTGGCGGTGGACGTTCGCACCGTGACGATGTCATCGATGCGGCGCTGAAGCCCGCTCCTCCGGCTCCGAGCGGGGCCGATGCCATTGGGCTCAAGACCGGTGACGATGTCCGCCACGGCAAGTTTGGCGAAGGCGTGATTTTGGCCATCGAAGGGGCGGGCGATAAAGCCGAGGCCGTCGTGAGATTCCCGGGATTTGGGGAAAAGCGGCTCCTGCTGGCCTGGGCGCCGCTCGAGAAATGCTGAGGTCAGGGGTCATTTTAGGAACTCCTCCGAAAATGTTTCTGACGACTTGTCAGATCCGTTAGGTTGCCCTAACATTTAACTTGTAAGGCATACCTAACACTCGACCCTCCCGAGGTCCATCATGTTCTCCAACTTCCTTATCGGTCTTCGCGAAGGTCTTGAGGCCTCGCTCATTGTCGGCATCCTTGTGGCGTATCTCGTCAAGACGCGCCGCACCGAACACTTGCGCTTCGTGTGGGTCGGGGTCGGCATTGCGGTAGCGGTCAGTCTTGGGTCCGTTGCCATTCTTCAGATCACCTCGAACTCGCTGAGCGACACCGCCGAGGAAGCTTTCGCCGGCATCATGTCGATCCTCACCGTCGTGTTTCTCACCTGGATGATTTTCTGGATGCGTAAGACCGCGCATCTCATCAAAGGTGACCTGCACGAGAAGATGGATTCAGCTGTGGAAGTTGGTGGCGTCGCTCTCGCAGCTCTTGCTGCGGTTGCAGTCGGTCGTGAAGGACTTGAAACCGCGCTGTTCCTCTGGACGAATGATCAAGCATCTTCGGGAGCTGGTCACCCCGCTATCGGAGGACTGCTCGGCATCATCGTCGCTGTTGGTCTCGGCTATCTCATCTACAAGCGTGCCGTGAACTTCAATCTTTCAACGTTCTTCAAGATCACCGGTGTCCTGCTCATCGTGGTCGCAGCGGGTGTTCTCACCTACGCAGTGCATGAGTTCCAGGAACTTGGTTGGCTTCCGGGAGATGCATCGAAAGCGTTCAATATTTCATCGTGGTACGACGAATCAGCTTGGTATGGCTCGCTACTTCGTGGGCTGGTCAACTTCCGAGCAGAAATGTCGGTGCTTCAGGTCTTTGCATGGTTTGCCTACCTGATTCCTACAATGATCCTGTTCTTCTTGCCGTCTGGCTCGACGTCCAAAGCGCGGTCGAAAAGCGTCGAAGCTCAAATAACGGCGTGAAGTTCCCGGGGCTGCTGGACAATTCCGCCGGCGGGCTTTGCGATCTTGGTGAAGTGCAAATGGGTCATTACTTCGGAGACGTTGTTGACGCGCCTTCGCCCCGAAGGTCGACGATGACTTTGCCTTTGTCAGTGATCGTCACCGGGTAGGCGGGAAGACCAGTTCCGTCGCTGGTGATGGTCGCGCCATCGCATGGGTCGCGAAAGTTGGAGAGCGAGGGCTGCCAGGAGAGCGTGCAACTACGAGCTTGGCCGGGGCGACGAGCATCGAATGCATACCAACCGGTTGTCACGTCGTCGCCGACGTGTTGCAAGAAAATGTCGCGCTTGCCGCTGGAAACGTCGGAGAACAGCAATGGACCGCCATCGGCAATGTTCTGTGCGCGCGCCGATGCCGAACCCGCGTCATAGGTGTCGGACCCGAGTTTTACCTCGACCTTGCCGGATTCGGTCAGAGCGGGGATGGCGACCACAAAGAGCAGGAGGACGAGGACGATCCCGAGCGCTGCGCCAGCGACGGCCATCACCACCGACCGAGATGTTCGTTTGCGGCGTTCCTGCACGGGCATGACTCCAGTATCGCCCGATCTGGGATCAAAACCGATCACGCAGCGGGCCCGTTTATGGGAAGCGCGCCCCATGTCACTTTCACCGTTTGGGTATCGACCCCAAAGAGTGACTACGTTCTCAGCCGTGGATCTACTCGAATATCAAGGCAAACAGTTCTTCGCCCAGTTCGGCATTCCGGTGTCCGACGGGCGTCCGGTAACGACCGTCGACGAGGCCGTTGCCGCTGCCGAAGCAGTGGGCTATCCCGTCGTGGTCAAGGCCCAGGTACATGCTGGCGGTCGCGGAAAGGCGGGTGGCGTCAAACTCGCCAACAACGCCGATGAAGTCCGTGAGCACGCAGGCAACATCCTCGGACTCGATATCTCCGGACACATCACTCGCATCATCTGGATCGAGATCGCTTCGGACATCTCCGAGGAGTACTACGTGTCGTTCACACTCGACCGCTCGGCCAAGAAGCATCTCGGCATGCTTTCGAAGGAAGGCGGCGTCGAGATCGAACAGGTCGCTGTCGAGAACCCCGACGCGATCGCCAAGATCTGGATCGACCCGGTCGATGGCCTCACCGAATCGGTGTGTCGCGATTGGGTACTTGCTGCCAACCTCAACCCGTCGATTACCGACGGTGCGGTTGCGCTGCTTCTCAAGCTCTACACCGCCTACACCGATGGCGACGCCGATCTTGCAGAGATCAACCCGCTCATCGTGAAGACCGACGGCAAGGTGCATGCACTCGACGCCAAGGTCACTCTCGACAACAACGCTCAGTACCGTCACGAATGGGACGAGTACGAAGCCACGCAGGTTCGTGACGAACGCGAAGAAGCTGCCCATGCGAAGGGCCTGCAGTATGTGGGTCTCGACGGAACCGTCGGCGTTATCGCCAACGGCGCTGGTCTCGCCATGAGCACGCTCGACGTGGTCAACCAAGCCGGTGGCAAGCCCGCCAACTTCCTCGACATCGGTGGCGGTGCCAACGCTGAAGTTATGGCTGGCGCACTCCAGGTCATCAACGACGACCCGAACGTGAAGTCAATCTTCATCAACATCTTCGGCGGCATCACCCGAGGCGAAGAAGTTGCTAAGGGCATCATCGGCGCACTCGAGATGGTCAACATCGAAGCCCCGATTGTCATTCGTCTCGACGGCACAAATGCCGAAGAGGGCCGTGCGCTTCTTGCACCGCATCTCTCCGACAAGCTCGTCAGCAAGCCCACGATGCTCGAAGCCGCTGCGGCCGCTGTCGAACTCGCGAAGAAGAACTGAGGAACCCGTGAGCATCTTCGTAGACGAAAACACCAAGGTCATCTACCAGGGCCTCACCGGTTCGCAAGGACGTTTCTACGGTCTGCGCAATCGCGATTACGGCACCAAGGTTGTCGGTGGCACGAACCCCAAGAAGGCCGGTACCGATGTCGATGGCATCCCGGTGTTCGCATCGGTTGCCGACGCCGTTTCTGAAACTGGCGCTAACGCTTCGTGCATCTTCATTCCGGCTCCCGGCGTTCGTGACGCAGTCATGGAAGCAGCCGAGGGTGGCATCGAATTCATCGTGTGCATCACCGAGGGTGTGCCCGCACACGACGAAGCGTGGTTCTTCAACAAGTTGAAGCGCGACTTCCCGAACGTGCGCTTGCTCGGTCCGAACTGTCCCGGCATCATCAGCCCCGGAAAGTGCAACATCGGCATCACCGCTGGCGAAATCGCCAAGCCCGGCGGCCCGGTTGGCATCGTGAGCCGCTCCGGCACGCTTACCTACCAGGCGCTGTACGAACTGAAGCTTCAGGACATCGGTGTCACCACATGCGTCGGTATCGGTGGCGATCCGGTTCCCGGAACTTCTTTCATCGATTGCCTCGAAGCATTCGAGGCTGACCCCGACACCAAGGCCGTCATGATGATC
This sequence comes from Bifidobacterium breve, assembly GCA_945862505.1. Taxonomy (GTDB): domain Bacteria; phylum Actinomycetota; class Acidimicrobiia; order Acidimicrobiales; family Acidimicrobilacustridaceae; genus Acidimicrobilacustris. The sequence goes on from CAMAYJ010000057.1 coordinate 5,749, forward strand.
GGCGAAATTGGTGGTTCAGCCGAAGAAGAAGCAGCCGAGTTCATCAAGAACAAGATGAGCAAGCCGGTTGTTTCCTACGTCGCTGGTGTGACCGCACCTGCCGGAAAGAAGATGGGCCACGCTGGCGCCATCGTCTCCGGCGGCAAGGGCACTGCCGCCGCCAAGATGGAAGCGCTTCAAGCCGCTGGTGTTCGCGTGGGCAAGAACCCCACCGAAGCTGGCGAACTTATGGTCGAGGTCGTTCGGGAGAACGGCTGGGCCTGAGCCCCAATTTCTCTAGCCTGTCATCATGAGCGATGCAGGGCCTCCACAACTCGTAGCCGGTGAATTCGAGACGCTGCGAGCGTTGTATGACTTCCAGCGCGATTCGTTCGTTCGAAAAGTCTCAGACGTAAGTGATGCAGATGCATCGCTTCGGTTACTTCCGTCGGACACCACGCTGGCCTGGCTCGTGAATCACTTGGCGTTTGTCGAGGAGTATTGGTTCCTGCACTGTTTCGCCGGACAGGAGTTCGCGGCACCCGATTACGAGCGTGGGCCGATCGGCGTTTCGCTTGAGAGCTATGCGCTGGCACGAAAGCGCGTCGATTCGGTGCTTGATGCGGCGACCGATCTCAATGCTGAGTGTGTGCAGGTGAGTAGGGGAGAGATGGTGAACCTTCGATGGGTGCTTGGACACATGCTCGAAGAGGTGGCTCGTCACGCCGGCCACGCCGACATCATTAGAGAACTGCTGGACGGCGAAACCGGTCGGTGAAGTTTCCCGTCATGGGTGCCGACTGAGCGGTACTGTCGCCACATGCATGATGTGGTGATCAGTGGGGGACTGGTCGTCGACGGTTTGGGTTCCGAACCGCGGCGGGCCGACGTGGCGATTGATGGCGACACGATTGTTGCGATTGGCGATGATGTTGGCGCGGCAAAACGCACGCTCGACGCCGACGGAAGATTGGTGACGCCCGGTTTCGTCGATGTACACACGCACCTCGACGCGCAACTCGCGTGGGACCCAATTGGAACCTCCACGTGTTGGCATGGTGTCACCTCAGTGGTGATGGGCAACTGCGGCATGACGTTCGCTCCAGTAAAGGATGGCGACGCCGAGTTTTTGGCCAAGGCCATGGAATCGGTCGAAGACATTCCCGCTCCTTCAATTCTTGAAGGCATGCCATGGACATGGACAACCCATGGTGACTACCTGCGGTGGTTGGGTAGTGAACCAAAGGGAATGAACTACGGCGGTTTCGTTGGTCACGGTGCTGTTCGCTACTGGGCCATGGGCGATCGATCACTCGACGCCGGGGCTGATCCCACCGACGAAGAACTTGCAGTGATGGTCGATCTTGTCGATGAAGCAATGCGATCGGGAGCAGTTGGGTTTTCGACCTCGCGCACTGGTCGTCATGTCACTCGCGACGGCCGCAATGTGCCGGGCACCTGGGCGGTGGAGCGCGAACTGGTTGCGCTGTCCTCGGTGTTGCGCACGCATGGTCGAGGCGTACTTGGTTGTGCTCCGCGTTTTGACGGTGAAGGTCCTGGCACCGATCGCGCTCAAAGCGAAGTAGCGATCATGGCGGAGATGAGTCGCGCTGCTGGCCGACCGTTTACGTTCAACCTCACCAACGTGCTCTCGGCTCCCAATCAATGGCGTGAAGTTCTGGACTTCGTTTCAGAAGCGAATGCAACGGGTGCAAATCTTCGGCCGCAAACCACTTCTCGCAGTATCGGCGTGATTTTCTCGCTTGCCCATCACACGCCGTTTGGTCGCTTGCCCGGCTGGAACGTTCTCGAAGGAAAGACGCTCGAAGAACGCGTTGCGGTGTTGCGTGACCCTTCCGTGCGCGCCCAACTCATTGCCGGTGGCGATGGGCCGGCAGGAATCGGTGGCACTCGCGAGTATTTCGTGATGATGCCCGATCGTGGCGGGCGTTACGACTGCAATCCTGCGGAAAGTTTGGCGGCCTATGCCGAACGTGGCGGCACAACGGCGGTCGAGGCCTATCTCGATCTGATCGATGAATCGAACGGTGCCGTCACGCTCAATTGGCCGATCCTTAATCAGGACTTCCCGGCTATTTCCGAAATGCTCACCGATCCACGCATGATGCTTGGCCTCGCCGATTCGGGTGCACATGTTGGCCAGATCCTCGATGCCAGCCAGCCCACCTTCTTCCTCTCCTATTGGATTCGCGAGCGTGGCCTGATGTCGATTGGTGAAGGCGTGAACTGCCTCACTGGTCAACCAGCAGAACTCTTTGGGTTCGGTGACCGAGGCCGACTTGTCGAAGGAGCGAAAGCCGATGTCAATGTGTTCGACCTCGACTCGTTGTTCCTTCCGCTACCTACCTTTGCGCACGATTTTCCCGGTGGCGCTGGTCGATTCGTACAACATTCCGAGGGCTATGGCTGGACGCTCGTGAATGGCGAGGTCTTCATGGAGAACGGCGAACACACTGGCGCTCTGACGGGAAAGCCCCTTCTCGCGTCCTGATAGGTTCGGCGGGGTATGCGACTCGCCGTTTTGGCATCAGGAAGCGGAACCATCCTCGACGCCATTTGCGCGGCCGGCGTTCCCGTCGCAACGGTGGTGGTCGATCGGGAATGTGGCGCTCAAGAGGTTGCCGCCCGCAATGGTCTTGAGTGCGAACTCGTTCAGCGCCGCAGTTACGGCAAAGACTTTGACCGAGACGGCTACACCGCCGAACTCCTTGGCGTGCTGTCGGGATGGGATATCGAGCTCGTGGCGATGGCCGGTTTTGGCACCATTCTTGGTAGGGGAATGTTCGGTGCCTTCCCCGGCCACATTCTCAACACTCATCCTGCGTTGTTGCCATCGTTTCCCGGCTGGCACGGGGTGGAAGACGCACTTGCCTACGGCGTGAAAGTCACTGGTTGCACCGTGCATATCGCCACCGAAGAAGTTGATGCTGGTCCGATCCTCGCCCAAGAAGCGGTTGTGGTGGAACCCGAGGACACAGTCGAGTCACTGCACGAACGCATCAAAGCCGTTGAGCGCCGCATTTACGTTCAAACCATTTCCGCCATCATCGAAAGGGGAAGTGTCCAGTGAGGGCTCTTCTGTCCGTTTACGACAAGTCCGGCATTGTTGAGTTCGCCCAAGAACTCAATGCACTCGGTTGGGATCTCGTTTCCAGCGGTGGCACGGCACGCGTCATCGCTGAAGCCGGCATTCCTGTCACCGATGTCGCCGATCTCACCGGATTCCCAGCCATCCTTGGCCATCGCGTCGTCACGCTGCATCCGAAGATTCACGGCGGCATCCTGGCCGACCCAACCAATACGGAACATCGCGCCGATATGGAGAAGTACGGCATCGAAGCAATCGACCTAGTCGTTGCGAATCTGTATCCGTTCTCGGCGGAACCTTCGATTGAACTGATCGACATTGGCGGACCAGCGATGGTTCGTGGTTCGGCAAAGAACCACGCGCATGTCGCGATCGTCACTGATCCGTCGCGATACGGCGCAATCGTTTCGGAACTGAAAAGCAGCGGCTCGCTGTCGCAAACAACACGCACGCAGCTCGCGCGCGATGCGTTTGCCCATACTGCGGCCTACGACGCGGAAATCCTTGCGTGGTTCGATGCCGGTATGCCGGCCAAGGGTGAAGGTGCCGAAGCTCCTACAGAGCTTCCTGAAACGCTCACAATTGAACTCAAGCGCGAGCAGGTCCTTCGATATGGCGAGAACCCGCATCAGGTTGGCGCTCGCTACTCCACTGCGGGCGAGCGCGGCTGGTGGGACAGCGCGCAGCAGCACGGTGGTAAGGAAATGTCGTATCTCAATGTGTATGACACCGAAGCGGCATGGCGACTTGTGCATTCAATCGGTGAGCGTCCCGCCGCCGTTGTCATCAAGCACGCCAATCCGTGTGGCGTTGCAGTGGCCGACGACATCCTCACCGCCTACACGCGAGCACATGAATGCGATTCGGTAAGTGCCTTCGGCGGCATCATTGCGTTGAATCGAGTGGTGACGCTCGAGGTTGCGAAAGCGATCGCTCCGGTGTTCACCGAAGTTCTCGTTGCGCCTGGTTATGAACCCGATGCACTTGCAGCGTTACAAGAGAAGAAGAATCTGCGCATTCTCACCGCTGTTGCTCCGGGTGCGGCGGGCCTTTCCGTGCGGCCCATCGACGGCGGCTATCTCGTGCAGACCCCCGATCCCGTTACCGACGACAACTCGGGCTGGACGGTTGCCACCGATCGTGCGCCGACCGATGCCGAATGGATCGATCTCATCCTCGCCTGGCAGGTCGTTGCCAAGGTCACCTCCAACGCCATCGTTCTCGTGAAGGACGGACAGGCCGTGGGTATTGGTTGTGGGCAGCAGAACCGTCGCGATGCCGGGCACCTGGCCGCGGTGAAGGCCGAGGGTCGAGCTATGGGGGGCGCTTACGCTTCCGATGCGTTCTTCCCGTTCCCCGATGGTCTCGATGCCGCTATCGAGGCGGGCGCCACGTGTGTGATCCAGCCGGGTGGTTCAATTCGCGATGAAGAAGTGATCGCCGCGGCAAATGCTGCTGGGCTCGCCATGGTCTTCACCGGCGAACGTCACTTCCGGCACTAGACCTCATCGACATGAGAGAGTCTGCGTCATGAGTTGGCTGACCTCGCTGCCGGTATGGGCGATCCTGTTTCTTTCGTTAGCGATCATCGGATCAGTTTCTGCCTCGTCCTATCTGTTCCTGCATTCGAGGACCGGGGAACACCGCGAGCGCACTGGCCTGGCGGCAGCCGCGTATATGACTGCCCTCGGAAGTCTTTTCGCAATTCTTACGGGCTTCTTGATCAACTCGGAATACGCGACCCTTCGTCAAGCGCAAAGCCTTGTTGGCAAAGAAGCGGCGGCAGCGAGCCGTCTTGCTTGGGCAACCGAAGCTCTCCCTTCTGTCGATACAGCGCTCGTACAGCAGCGGCTCGGCGTTTATCTCACCGACTCCGAGAACTCGGATTTTAAAGCGTTCGGTACTGAAAGTGCTGAGAACGCGCAGAACTCTCCGGGATTCGAGTCTCTGCGGGAACTGCAATCGACAGCGTTCACTATCGCCAGTCGGCCGTATGTGGCCTCGGCGACGGCAAACGCTATTGAGCAATCAATGGCAGACCTCACCGATGTCCGTAGCGAACTTTTGACTATCGCCGAAAGCGAAATGCCAATCGAACTTCTTCTACTTAGCGTTATCGCTGGTTTCGCCCTGATCATCAATGCGCTCTTTGTTGCACTTCGATCCGGTGGCAATACCGTCTATGTGGCGGTTGGCATCATTGTGATTGTTGCTCTCGACCTCGCACTTGTAGTTGGAATCTCAGCGCCATTTCGTGGACCGTTTGTGGTTGATGCCGGACCGGTGCGAACGATGGCAACCGAGGTTCAAGCGGGCGTCTACTTGCCATGGGTCGGTCCGGGTCAAGCCACAGAGGTTTCATCGAAAACATGCATCGATGACCCGACGAGTTGTGTTCAAGTGAATCCGGGCGATCCGATACAACTCGCAGCCCTTCTGCGAATCGGAAAAGACGCCGGTGCGGCTGGACTTGACGATTTACGAGGGTTCCAACTGGCGATCGACTATTTGGACGGAAAATTCGACGGTGAAGACGGTCAGCTACTCGGCCATGAGATCGCCCTCTATGAAGTTGACGACAAATGCTCACCGGACGGAGGGCGATCGGGCGCTGGTCAGCTCCTCAATGACAATTCGCTTGTTGCAGTTGTCGGCACAACCTGTTCGGGTGCAGCGAAAGCGGCAATTCCGCTCTTTTCCGAGGCGGGAGTATTGATGGTCTCGGGCCAGAACACCGCTCCGGTTCTCACTGCCGACCCCGAACCCGACAGCACCTATTTCCGCACTGCTCCCAACGATTTGATTCAAGGGTCGGTTGTTGCGGGTTTTGTTGGTGGGCAACTTGGCCTCAACAACATTGCGATCGTGAGCGATGGTTCGGTCTATTCCGATGAACTTTCGAACGTGTTCGAAACGAAAATCAGTTCCTATGGCGTGTCGAGAACGCAAACGTTCGAATCCAAAGAAGGAAGCGACTACGCCGCAACAGCTGCGGCGATCTCTGCAGGTGGTTTCGATGGCATCTACATGCCGGTGAATTCCCCGGTATGTGAGAACTTGATGAATGCAATCGCTGCGAACCCAGGGGTCAGGGAACTCCCGGTCATCACGAGTGACGGCTGCATTCTCGCTGCAGTTCTCCCTGCGGCAACAAGAGTCAATGCCTACGGGTCTGGGCCCGACGTGACCGCACTGGAGAAGCAGCCCTTCTATCGCGACGAATACAAGAGCGCGTACCGGTCGAAATTTGGTCAGGCACCGCTGTCGGTCTGGAACACGTCAGCGTTTGATGCTGCGAATCTGATCTTTGATGCCATCCAACGCACTTCGGTGAAAGCCGATGATGGTTCCCTGTTGATTCCGCGTCGCAGCCTTGTCGAGGCAATGCAATCAGTCGATGGCTATGCGGGAGTATCAAACAAGATGGTGTGCATGCCAACCGGCGATTGCGCGCAAGCAGCAACGATTGGTGTGTTTAGGGCTCCGGCGTGGCCGGTAGGTAGTGGTTCCCAGACGGCGCAACCCGTCTATTCAAAGACCGAGACGCTTGCGTCTGTTGTGCGAAAGAAATAGATCAGTGGACGTCACTTCACACATGAACTCACCGGTTCTTGGCTTCAGCCACCTACAGCTGAATGTGCGCGATGTGCGCGCGTCGGTTGCCTGGTACTGCGCTGCGCTCGGTGTGGAAGTTATGTCGGAACATGGCGACGTTGTTGCACTGCGTCACCGTGAGGCTCGCCTGGTCATCGTTGTGTCGCCAGGCGAACCCGATGTTGACCATTCGCCGATCGATCACTTGGCATTCGCAGTTGCCGATGGTCCGACACTTGAAGCGTGGGCATCGCATCTTCGTGAACTGGGACTCGAAGTTCCCGCGGTTGTCGACGAACTCGGCAAGCCGTCGCTGCAGTTGCGTGACCCCGATGGCAATGCCGTGGAATTAGTCGCGCCGGCGCCTCGTTAACTCGAGAAGCTGAACAGGTCGAAGCCCAACTGGGCAACAAGCGATGCCGTTGCATCGAGCGGAAGCCCAATGACATTGGTTGGGCTTCCATCGATTCGATGAACGAAGATCGCTGCGGACCCCTGCATTCCGTAGCCGCCAGCCTTGTCGAAGGGTTCGCCGGTGGCGATGTACCAGTCGATCCAGGCATCGGGCACGGGTGCAAACGTGACGGCAGTGGTGATGACGGTTGATTCGTCTCGAACGGTGCCATCGGCATCGATCGCCAACGCGCACACGCCGGTGTGCACGTGATGAACCGAATTAGACAGTTTGCGCATGAGTGTGCGCGCATCGTCTTCGTCAACCGGCTTTCCGAGTAGTTCGCCATTGAGGTCGACGGTGGTATCGGCCGCGATCACGAGTTCGCCAGTCCCGGCAACGGCGGCGGCTTTTTCGCGCGCGAGACGAAGCACGTAGCCAGTGCCGAGTTCTCCGGAATGCACGGATTCGTCGATATCGGCCGGGCGAACTGCGAACACCAAGCCAAGGTCGGCGAGAAGTTCCTGGCGGCGGGGTGAGGCAGAGGCCAGAACAAGATTCATGAGCACAGTCTCATCCACCGCTGACCGATGCATCGGCGAGTGCATCGGGTGGGGTGGTGGCTTCGCCGTCGAGCCAGCCATCGGGGATGATGACGGCGTGCGGGCCGGCTTGGGTGCCGCGTGGACGTGAGGCGGTCTCCGCATCGACGGTGAGCGAATGATCAAGCGCAGCGAGTTGATCGTCGAGTTCAGCAAACGAGGCAACCAACGTGAGACTGCGGCGCGCTTCAGAACCAACGGCGTAGCCCGTCAGATACCAACCAAGGTGTTTGCGCATCATCAACATGGCCCGACGTTCGCCAACGGATTCCGCCAAGAGACGTGCGTGTTCCGCCGCAATGACTGCGACGTCGCCAAGCGGAGGTTCAGGGCGCGCTGGTAATCCTGCAAAGACATCAGCGAGTTGACCGAAGAACCACGGGCGGCCCAGACACGCACGTCCAACCACAACACCGGCACAGCCCGTTTGCTCCATCATCACGAGCGCGTCGTTGGCCGTCCAAATATCGCCATTGCCAAGAACGGGAACATCGGGCACGGCTTCAACGAGCGCAGTGATTGCGTCCCAATGGGCACGGCCGGAGTAACGCTGCTGGGCGGTGCGTGAATGCAGTGCAACTGCTTTTGCTCCGCTGTCGGCCGCGATGCGCCCGGCTTCGAGATAGGTGAG
>CAMAYJ010000058.1 GCA_945862505.1 Bifidobacterium breve
CTGCGGCTCTAACCTATTTGCCGTGGGTCTCAAAGGGTTTGAACGTCGTCTTGAACATGCCGTGGAAGGCGTGTTCTCGCGAGTCTTCAAGAATGGCGTCCGCCCAATTGAAATCGGCCGCAAGCTCACCCGCGAGATGGACGATCATCGCACCGTCGATGTTCGAGGCCGCACGGTTGCGCCCAACTCATTCACCATTGCTATTGCTACCGATGATCACGATTCGTTCGTCGACATTGCTGATTCGCTGGCTCGCGAACTCTGCGATGCGGCTCGCGAACATGCGCGTGACGAGGCCTACGGATTCCTAGGCCCGGTTGAGATCGAACTTGTTGTCGACGACAACCAGCGCACTGGCACCTTTTCAATCGAATCTCGATTCCGGGAAGGCAAAGGTGGCGCCGGAGCCGGTTCACTGGTTCTGCCAAGCGGCGAGCGTTTCGTTCTGCATGAGCAAATGGTCAGCATTGGCCGCTTGCCTGAATGCGAGGTCACGCTGGTCGATCCGAACGTGAGCCGTCGTCACGCAGAAATACATCCGCGTGGCGTCGGATTTGTACTGGTGGATCTCGGTTCCACCAATGGAAGCACTGTCAATGGCGTGCCGGTACATGAACGTGAACTTCGTGACGGCGACGAACTCGGTTTCGGAAGTATCCGACTCACGTTCCAGGCGTCCTGACAATGGTCTCTGACCAACTGCTTCTGGTCCTGAAACTGTGCCTTCTCGCGCTTCTCTATCTGTTTTTCTTCCGTGTTGTTCGCGCGGTGTGGGCGGAACTTCGTCCTACTCCGCAGATACCCGCGGGCGGCGTGACTACTCCGGTTGCCGTGCCCATGCGCAAACGCGGCAAAGACGTGAAAAACGCCGCACAGACCCGTCAACTTCTCCTTCGTGAACCGGCGGAGCTCGCAGGCAAGACGTGGCCATTAGATGGGGAGGTTTCGATAGGTCGTGCCGCCGGTTGCCAAGTGACGATTGACGACACCTATGCATCGCAGATCCATGCACGCTTGTTCACTAGGGACAATCAATGGCAGATCGAAGACCTCGGTTCCACGAATGGAACATGGTTGAACCGACACAAAGTTTCGGGTCCGATGGTCATTAAGCCCGGAGATGTCGTGCAGATCGGTAACACCGTCATGGAGATGCAGTGACGCGTTTCGCCTGGGGAGCAGCCTCCGATACCGGTCGCGTTCGTCAGGCCAATGAGGACTCATTCCTTGTTGTCGACGGCCTCTTTGCGGTTGCCGATGGCATGGGCGGACATCAAGCAGGCGAGGTAGCGAGCCATCTGGCCCTCGAAAGTCTTCAGTCAGGGTTTACCGCTGCTGGCACTGATGTCTTGGTGCGCGCCGTCGAAGACGCGAACCGCATTTTGGTCGAGCGCTCAACCACCGATCCAGAACTCGCCGGAATGGGCACAACCCTCGTTGCGATGGCACTTGTCGAAGCTTCCGGTCGCGACGCAATCGGTGTTGTCAATGTTGGCGATTCTCGTCTCTATTTACTCTCCGACGGGAACCTTGCCCAGATAACTGAAGACCACAGCCTCGTCGCCACGATGGAGCGTCAAGGCCGCCTTACTGCGGCTGAAGCGGCGGTCCATCCTCAGCGGAACATCCTCACTCGTGCCCTTGGTATCGATGGAACCGTGCTTGTTGATTCATGGGAGATACTCCCGGTCATCGGTGATCGTTATTTGATCTGCAGCGATGGCTTGTTCAACGAGGTCGACGAAAGTCGTATTGCAGCAACTCTTCGACGCCTCGCTGATCCCAACGAGACCTGTCGTGAACTCATCCGTCTCGCTAATGAAGGTGGCGGACGCGACAACATCACGTGCGTCATCGTTGATGTTGTCGATGACGCCGGTCGCGATCCGAAAGCTGATCCCGCGAATCGAGTACGCAACTCGCACACCGGCGGCGATCTCACCGTCACGGAACCGCTAGAAGCAGAACTGAAGGCATCTCGAGCCCCGGGAGTAATCCGCAGCTCTTTTACTTGGCGCGTCGGTGTTTTTATCGCTGCATTCGTGTTTGTGATTCTCGCCGGGTTCGCGTTCATCTGGTGGACGGGCACGAAGACTTGGTATGTCGGTGTCGATGGCGACAAGGTCGCGATTTTTCACGGCAAGCCTGGCGGCGTGCTGTGGATTGAACCGACTCTGGCTGAAGATTCTGAACTCTTGATCGCCAACGTTCCTCGATCGGCTGTCATCGACGTGCAAAACGGGGTCGAACAACCTTCCCTTGAGTCGGCTCGCACCTATATCGATAATTTGATTGAACAGAACCTAAAAGCGTCAACAACCACGACCCTCGCAGTTTCGTCGGGTGCATCAACGTCGAGTACAACTACAACGACTGTGCAGTGAAGCAGTGACGCGCCGACGCAACACTGAACTGGGCCTGATTTTGATGACAGTCGTCATCGTTTGTGCGGCCTACGTATTAGCGAGTCTCGGTTCTGATTCTCGCATCCCGGCGAACATCATTCCGTTTCTGGTTGCCGTAATCGCCCTATTCATGGGCGCGCACTTTGCCGTGCGAAAGTTGGCGCCAGGTGCTGATCCGATTCTTCTTCCAACAGTGACACTGCTGAATGGACTTGGCTACGTCGTCATTGCGGGCCTAAATGAAAAACTTGCAGCGGCGCAGGCGACGTGGACGGCGATCGGTATTCTTGGGTTTGTTCTCACGCTTTGGTGGGTAAAACGACCGCGTGATCTTGAGCGCTATCGGTACACGTTCGCTCTTGTTGGTATCGGCCTTCTCCTGCTCCCGCTGATTCCGGGTTTGGGTTACGACGCTGGATCTGGGAGCAAAATCTGGGTGAAACTTGGGCCGATCAACTTTCAGCCCGGCGAGATCGCCAAGGTTGCTTTGGCCATCTTCTTTGCGGCGTACCTTGCTGATCAACGTGAGCTGATTGCAACGAGTCAATGGAAAATTGGACCTCTTCGATTGCCGCATCCGAAGTACTTAGGACCAGTGCTCATAGCGTGGGGCATCACTCTGCTCGTGATGTTTTACCAAAAGGACCTTGGATCATCGCTGCTTTTCTTCGGGCTGTTCTTGGTGATGATCTGGGTTGCAACGCAACGCACATCGTTCCTCGTGATTGGTGGAGGACTCTTTGCTGCGGGCACAGTCTTCGCATGGAGGACTCTCGATCATGTGAAAGTTCGCGTTGACATTTGGCTTGATCCGTGGAAAACGCCAAGCGGGGATGGATACCAAATCATCCAGGGAATGTTTGCCATGGCGTTTGGAGGTCTTACTGGAACAGGCCTCGGTCGTGGCGGTGATACCCGCATACCCGCAGCGGAGAACGACTTCATCTTTGCCGTGATTGCCGAGGAACTCGGACTGGCGGGGGGTTCATTAATCATCGTTGCGTACTTGTTGGTAATCGGTTCCGGTTTACGTATCGCCGCAGACACCGATCAGATTTTCGACAAGCTGTTGGCGACAGGTTTCACCCTGCTGCTTGGTTTGCAAGCGTTTATCATCGTTGCTGGCGTGCTCCGTCTTCTGCCGCTCACTGGTGTTGCGCTTCCCTTCATTTCCTACGGCGGGTCGTCGTTGGTTATGAACTACGTCATCCTTGCGCTTTTGTTGCGCATTAGTGATCAAACTTCAAAGCGAGCGATGAATCGTGCGGCGGCGGAGGTGGCGGCATGAATCGGAACATCATGAAACTTGGGGTTGTTCTTGTTGTCCTTTATGTCGCCCTGTTTGCGAAACTAAATTGGATTCAAGTTGTCGATAAGAACAGCCTCGATTCGAATCCGCTGAACACGGCTGAAGTTCGTCGTGATTTCAATCGACCTCGTGGGACAATTCTTACCGCCGACGGAGCAGTCATTGCGCAGAGTGTTGCGAACCCAGACACCAGTTCTGAGTTCAAACGAATGCGTGTGTATCCCGAGGGCGAACTCTTTGGTCAGACCACTGGCTATTTTTCGTTTCGGTATGGTTCATCAGGTCTTGAGCGGCAGTACAACGACGAACTCTCAGGTTCCACATTCGATCAACAGATAGAGGATTTTGGGGACCTTTTCGTTGCTCGTGAAAACATTGGCAACGTTTCCATTTCGCTGCGCAAAGACATTCAGGAAACTGCGCGAACGCAACTCGGCAATCGTGAAGGTTCGGTTGTTGCTCTCGACCCACGCACCGGGGCAATCCTGGGGTCGTGGAGCTGGCCGTCCTATGACCCCAACACCGTGAGTTCTCTCGACAGGACCATCGCCGAAACGTCGTGGAAGATGCTCAATGCGGCACCCGGCGTTCCCATGCGTGCGCACTTCTACCAAGACCGTTATTTCCCGGGTTCAACTTTCAAAATTGTCACTAGCGGTATCGGTCTTCAGACCGGCAAAGTCACAAACACTGAACCGGTGTATCCGTTCACGAATGGATACACGCCCGAGGGGACGAATAAGCCGATCATGAACTTCGGTGGCGAAACCTGCGGTGGCACATTGCCCGAAATTCTTCGGGTGTCTTGTAACTCGTCGTTTGCGCAAATGGGCGCAGAGACGATCGGCGCGGTTGACATGGTGGCTGGTGCTGGTTCCTTTGGATTCAATGCGACGGTTCCGATCGACATGCCTGATCCGGTCAAGTCGGTGTTCCCCACCAATGTTGGAAACAATCAGGCCAAACTCGCCATGTCCTCAATCGGTCAGAACGATGTGCAGGCGACGCCATTGGAAATGGCGATGGTGGCCGGAGCAGTTGCCAATGGCGGGGTCATTATGAAGCCGCATTTCCTCTTCGAGGTCCGCAACGTCCGAGGCGATGTTGTCTCGTCGTATGCGCCATCAAAGTGGCTCACCCCGATGTCGTCCTCAGCGGCAGCGACACTTTTCGATGACATGGTCGGCGTTGCGAAGGGCGGAACGGCAACAGGGATAGCTATTCAGGGCTGCACCGTTGGCGGAAAGACCGGTACTGCCCAGCTCGGCACCGATCCTCCCAAGAGTCATACCTGGATCATGGGCTTTGCTGGTCCTCCCGGGAAACCGCCCACAGTGGCGGTGGCGGTTGTTGTCCTCAATCAGTCGGGCGGCAGCGAGGCCACGGGTGGCCGAATCGCTGCGCCTATTGCCAAAGCGGTGCTCCAGATCGCACTCGCTGCGCAGGGTGGCTGCTGAGGGGCAGATTCCTCTGCTGAGTGTGATGTACTGCTGGCAAATCGGTCCTAGTCTTTGCGGCGATGAGTGACACTCCTGCGGGCCCCACAGTTTTCAACGATCGCTACGAACTGCACCGGAAGTTGGCACGAGGCGGCATGGCCGATGTTTACCTCGCTCGCGACCTCCTGCTTGATCGACCTGTGGCGGTGAAGGTCCTTTTCACCGAGCATGCGCGTGACGCCTCATTTGTCGAGAGGTTCCGCCGCGAAGCGCAGGCTGCGGCCAATCTGAATCAGCCGAACATTGTTGCGGTCTATGACTGGGGTCAGCAGTACGGCACCTATTTCATTGTTATGGAATATGTCGAAGGTCGACCGCTTTCGGAAATTATTCGCACCGAAGGCCCACTTCATCCCAATCGCGCCGCTGAAATCACTACCGATATTGCAGCGGCACTCGGATTCGCACACCGAAACGGTGTTGTTCATCGTGACGTGAAGCCAGGAAACATTCTCATCACGCCAACTGGTCAAGTGAAGGTCGCCGATTTTGGTATTGCGCAGGCGGCAACCACCGGCGATTCGGCTGTGAATCTCACTCAAGCTGGTTCAGTGATGGGTACAGCGACGTACTTCTCGCCCGAACAAGCACAGGGTCATGCAGTTGATCCGCGTTCGGATCTTTATTCACTCGGTTGCGTGCTTTACGAAATGCTTGCCGCGCGTCCGCCATTTTCGGGGGATTCACCGGTAGCGGTTGCTTACAAGCATGTGCAGGAACCGCCAGTTGCGCCCAGTCGCATCAATCCAAATATTCCTCCCGCGCTTGAAGCAATCGATCTCAAGTTGCTCGCCAAAGATCCAGGCCAGCGATACGCGTCTGCTGAGGATCTTCGTTCTGACCTTCGTCGTTTCCTTGAAGGTCAGCCAGTTCTCGCTGCTGGTTTCATTGCCGGCGGTGCTGGCGCAGCTGCTGGCGTTGTCATCGGTGCTGGTCTTGCCGGTGCGACACCAGCCGACGCAACAACAATGGTTCCGGCAGCTACTGGTGCTGGTGGTGCCGGTTTCGGCGGTCCGCCAACAACCTTGGGCGAGTATTCGCCGCCACCGAAGCAGAATCGCACGGGCCTTTATGTTGGGCTCACCATCGGAGCGCTTGTTCTGATCGCGCTCATTTTGTTCTTCGTCGGTTCAAGCATGGGCAAGTCGGTTGTAAAAGTCCCAGTTCCTGATGTCACCAGCAAGAACGTCACCGATGCCACAAATGCTCTCAGCACTGCGGGTTTCAAGGTGTCAGTGAAGAACGTGGCCAACGACACCGTTCCTGCGAATCAGGTGTTTGAGCAGTCGCCGAAGGGCAATACCAACGCGGGCAAAGGCTCGACCGTGGAGATCACCGTGAGTTCCGGGATCGGCGATGGCACGGTTCCCGATGTCGTGGGTCGAACCCAGGCCGCGGCGGAATCGTTGCTGAAGACCAACAACTTCATTCCTGAAGTCAAGGAAGCTTCCAGCGACACGGTTGCGAAGGGAACTGTTATTTCTCAATCGCCGAGTGCGAATGGGAAGGCCACGAAGAACTCGGTAGTGACAATCACCGTGTCGAGTGGTGCGGGCGAGGTGTCTATTCCAAACGTTGTCGGACTCACTGCTTCAACTGCATCAAACCAACTTGGTCAAGCTGGTTTCACGGTGACAACAACATCGCAGTCATCATCAACGACGCCCTCGGGAAGCGTGATCAGCACGAACCCGACCGCAGGAACAAAAGCTGCGAAGGGGTCTGCGGTTGCCATCGTTGTTTCGACTGGACCGCCGGCATCAACGACGACAACGACGAGGGCAACGACCACAACGACGTCTTAATTCGGGCGCAGCCTTCGGGCTGAACCGTTTGATTTGTGCAAGTGGTCTAGTTGCCGCAGCGTTCGAGGAAGTTGCCAACGAGCTGATGACCACCCGCGGTCAGAATCGATTCTGGGTGGAACTGCACACCTTCAACATCGAGCTCGCGATGGCGAAGGCCCATCACTAAACCGTCTTGGGTTTGCGCGGTGATCTCAAGACACTCGGGAACGCTGTCGCGGTCCACGACCAGTGAGTGATAGCGCGTGGCTTCGAACGGGTCGGGAAGGCCGGCAAAGACACCTTTGCCTTCGTGCGAAATAAGTGATGTCTTCCCGTGCATGAGTTGTGGCGCACGTACTACGTCGCCGCCGTAGACCTGACCGATGCATTGATGGCCAAGACAAACGCCGAACACAGGAACGCGACCAGCGAAGGTGGTGATGACCTCGTTGGAGAGGCCGGCATCTTCGGGACGGCCCGGGCCAGGGCTGATGAGCACGCCGTCGGGATCGAGTTCCTCGATCTGCTCGATCGTGAGCGCGTCGCTGCGATGCACCAGCGGGTCAGCGCCCAACTCGCCTAGGTATTGGACCAGGTTGAACACGAACGAGTCGTAGTTATCGAGGACAAGGATGCGTGCGGCCATCGCCGGAGGACCCTATCGGTCTGGGCCGGTCGCGCCTGACGAGTTTGCCGTCGGCCGCTACGCTCAGCATCTATGGCTACCGACAAGCGCCCTGCTCCCTCTCGTCGCACCGGGGGCCGTGTCACCCCGAAGGGTGGCCCGACCAAGAAGTCGGCCGAATCCGCTCACGACGGACCGGCAGCCTCAACTCGCTACACGCCGCGATCGGAAACACTTCACGCCCCAAGCCCCGCATGGTTGCCGGTGGTCATGATCGCCCTGTTTCTGATTGGGCTCATCGTGATCTTCTTGCATTACGTGGACTTATTCCTGCCCGGCGCAGCCAGCAACTGGTGGCTTCTGGGTGGCTTGGGCTTCATCCTCAGCGGGATTATCGCCGCAACGCAGTACCGATAACTGTCGGCGCCGAGCCCCCAGTGGACCCGAACTCTGGGTGAACGGCCGGTGACCACTCCCACCGTTGTCCACAGACTGTGGAGAACGATTTAGAGGTCGTCGATGGGCGTCACCATGACCATGTCATCCTGACAATGCCTTGGTGCTTCAGGATCTTGGTCGGGAGCAACGGTCATACGAACTTCGGTTCCGCAGATTTCACAGCGGTAGGTGATCTTCACTTTTCGCAGTTCACCCACAGGGGGCGGTTCGGGGATCGGACGGGCCATTCCGCCCAACATCAACACGCCGATGCGGAGGATGAGCCATGCCACCAGGCCAGCCACGATGACCTCGAACGGTGCGTACCCAGCGATGAGGCATGCGACGATGCCGATGATGATGAGGCCGTCGATGACTGGGTGTTTGGGACGCCAACCGCCAGAGCGCTCTGGCTGATCCTCGCTGGTCATAAGAAGAGGTTAGAGGCGTTCGATGATGGTGGCGTTCGCAAGGCCCCCGCCTTCGCACATGGTCTGCAACCCATAGCGCCCTCCGGTGCGTTCAAGTTCGCAGAGCAAGGTGCCAAGAAGACGTGTGCCGGAAGCCCCGAGCGGGTGGCCGAGGGCAATGGCACCGCCGTTCACGTTGACCTTGCTCATGTCGGCGCCGAGTTCGCGCTGCCATGCAAGAACAACTGGAGCGAACGCTTCGTTGATTTCGACGAGGTCGATGTCGTCGAGCGACAAGCCTGACTTCTCGAGAATCTTTTGCGTTGCCGGAATTGGGCCGGTGAGCATGATGCGGGGATCGACACCAGCAAGCGAGAAGGAATGAAAGCGCGCTCGTGGGGTGAGACCAAGTTTCGAAGCCGCCGCTTCACTCATGATGAGGGCTGCTGACGCGCCATCAGTAATCTGCGATGAGTTGCCCGCAGTGATGACCCCGTCGGGAGTAAATGCGGGCTTCAGGGCAGCGAGTGACTCGGCAGTCGTGGTGTCTCGGATGCCTTCATCGTTGCGCAACATTCCGTCGGTGGGAATGATCTCGCCTGAGTCTTTGTCGCGTCGACGAATTTCGACGGGATGAATCTCGTGATCGAAGCGCCCTTCGTCGCGAGCGCGTGCCGCGCGCTGTTGTGATTCCGCCGAGAAAGCATCAAGTTCTTCGCGTGAAAGGTTCCATTGTTCGGCGATCAATTCAGCCGACAAACCCTGCGGAATCAGGCCACCTGCGTCTTTGTAGCGCGCGTCAACTCGTGGGCCGAACGGGAAACCAACGCCTTGACCAAATGATGCGCCCATAGGTACCAAACTCATGACCTCAACGCCCGCAGCAATGACAATGTCGTGCACGCCGGCCATGACACCTTGTGCGGCGAATGCTGCAGCTTGTTGAGAGGAACCACACTGGCGATCGATGGTTGTCGCCGGAACAGTTTCAGGAAAGCCAGCTGCGAGTGCCGCGTTACGGCCGATGTTTAGCGACTGAGCGCCAACCTGTGAGACGCAACCCATGAGCACGTCTTCGATAAGGGCGGGGTCGAGATCATTTCGTTCGACAAGTGTCGACAGCACTTCGCCGGCAAGGTCAGCCGGATGCCAACCAGAAAGTGAGCCGTTTCGTTTGCCGCCAGGGGTGCGAACAACATCGACGATGACTGCATCAGGCACGGTGGTCTCCCGGGTAAGAGGTATCCCGGTCGAGCGACCGGACGGCTACAGCGTGCCAGCGTCGCGCTGGACCTGCACCGGATCGTCATCTTCCCAGATCTGCTGGATCTCTTCGAGCGACCGCCCCTTGGTTTCGGGCACGGTTTTCCAGATCCAGACATAGGCCACGACGGCGAAGAAACCAAACAGATAGAAGGTTGCCGAGTTGCCGATCTCTTCAATCAGGGTGAGGAAGAACTGGCTCACGAGCCAGGCCGAACCCCAGTTGACAGCAGTTGCTACGGAAACTGCGCGGCCGCGGACGTGGTTGGGGAAGATCTCGTTGATGACGGTCCAGACGACGGGACCGAGCGAGAACGCGAACGAGGCGATGAAGACAACGAGGGCGACGAGTGTGACGATGCCTGCGGTTGTGGGGCCACCCGTTCCGGCACCGCTTGTATCGGCGTTCTCCATGAAGTGGAACGAAACGCCGACGGTCAAAAGTGCAGACGCCATTCCGACGAGGCCCGCCAGAAGAAGCGGGCGGCGGCCAAACCGGTCGACGTAGACAACGGCAATCAGCGTGGCCAAAACATTTACAGCGCCAATGGCCCAGGTTGTTGCGGCGGCCTGATCTTCGGGTGTCGAGAAACCTGCCTCTGCAAAAATTTTGTTGGCGTAATAGATGATGGCGTTGATGCCCGTGATTTGCTGGAAGACAGCGAGGCCAATACCGATCGTGAGGGGCTTGCGGAGTTTCTTGGAGAAGACCTCGGCCCATGTTGCTTTTTTGGCGTCGTCTTCCTGCGCAGCCTTTTCGATTTCCGCGACCTCTGCTGCGGCATCGACGTCGGGACGAACTTTGCTGAGGGCCTTGATTGCATCGTCGCGACGACCGACCTTCACGAACCAACGAGGTGAATCGGGCATGGGGAACATGACGATAAGTAGGAGAACCGCGGGAACAGCAGAAACGCCGAGCATGACGCGCCACATGTCGTTGTTGATGAGTGCTTGATCAACGAGGTAGGCGATGAAGATACCGATAGTGATGGCGAGCTGATAGATGGAAACGAATCGACCACGAAGCCGAGTTGGAGCCTGTTCCGCTGCATAGAGAGGTGCAGCGACAGACGCAACACCGACACCGAAGCCCACGATGAGTCGGCCGATGATGAGAACTGTGGTGTTGGGGGCGAGCGCTTCGAAGAGCGCTCCAACTGTGAAGAGAGCGGCGGCGAGAAGAATGGTGACGCGCCGGCCAATTTTGTCGGCGAGCACACCGGCGACGAGTGCTCCGACCAATGCGCCGAGGGTGACCCAGGACGTAATGATCTGGATCATCGTTGTGCTTGCGCCGAACGACTTCTGGATTCCTCCGAGTGCGCCAGCAATGACGCCTTGGTCATAGCCAAACAACAGACCCGAAAGCATGATGACGGCGCCAACTAGCAACAGCCAGATGCCCATCTTCGGCTTCTTGTTCGTCGCGCTTGAGGTTTCGGTGATTACGTCGTCGGCCATGGTTCCCCTTGGATCAGTGGGGCAACGCTAGGCGCAGTTTGTTGACTGATGTCGGACTGGTTGGAGTCTGTGGCCACCGAGCCGCGACGGGACTAGCGACTGTTCCACTGACGAACGGCGGGTGTCTCGCGTTCCCAACCGAGAATGCTGAGAGTGGCTGGATCGAGGATGAAACGTTGGCCCTCGACCGGGTCGAGTTCACACCAACGAGCAGTCAGTACGCGCAGGATATGTCCGTGGGCGAACACGATGGTATTTCCCGATTCGTTACGAACTCGTTCGATGACACGATCGGCGCGTTTCGAGACCTGCTCGATGGTTTCTCCGTTGGGACAGGTGCCACTCCAGACCGTCCAGCCGGGAACTGACTCGCGAATTGTCGCAGTCGTTACGCCCTCGTAATCGCCGTAGTTCCATTCCTGAAGGTCGGTGTCGATCACTGCACGATCAAGAAGGCCTGCAAGTTCACAGGTTCGTTGTGCGCGTTGCAGAGGGCTACACAGAACGAGCGAGAAGTCGATGTTCGCCAAGAGCGAGCCTGTCGCACGAGCTTGCTCTTCTCCTTCGGGAAGGAGCGCGAGGTCGGTTCGACCCGTGTGCTGACCACTTCGGCTCCATTCGGTCGCGCCATGGCGAACGACGTACAGCAGAGGGTGATTGGTAGAAATGCTCACGAGTGCGAATGGATCAGTGGTTCGCTGGGCCATCCGCCATGTCCACGCGTAAGTGACTGTGCTGCCTTTGGCCCCCACGAACCTTGCGCGTACTTCTCGACCGGTGGGAAGTCAGTGAGGATGCGCTCGACAATTCGCCAGGATTCAAGAACAGAGTCTTCGCGTGCGAAGAGTGTCGGGTCGCCCTTCATGGCTTCTTCGATCAGAAGCTCATACGGTTCAGGTCCGGTGTCGCGTCGTTCCTCGGGGGAAGGAGCAAGCGTGATCGCCTCGGGCATCATCGTTTCGCCCGGTTCTTTATGGAGCCAAGTGATGGCCGCGAAGTTTTCGGGCTTTGCTTCGATACGAATTGAATTGTTGGGAACGTGATCGTGGTCATCAATCCACAATGGCCGCGGCGGGCTTTTGAACTCGATGGTCATCTCGGTGACAGTTTCGGCCAGCGCTTTGCCAGCGCGAAGATAAAACGGAACGCCGCTCCAGCGCGGTGAATCAATATCGAGTCGGAATGCCGCATAGGTCTCAGTATCGGAATTGGGTTTCACCCCGACGACATCGAGATAGCCGTCGTACTGGCCGCGCACAAAGTTCTTCGGCTCAACGACTCGACAGGCTTCGAGAACCTTTCCCTTTTCATCGCGCAGAGATTTCGAGTGCTCGTTGACTGGTTGCTCCATTGCGAGCAAGGCAACCATCTGCAGTAAATGGTTCTGCATGACATCTCGCATGGCGCCAACGGAGTCGTAGAACGAACCGCGGTCTTCCACACCGAAAGCTTCGGCCATCGTGATTTTCACCGATGACACGACATTGCGGTTCCAGAGTGGTTCAACGATTGCATTTGCGAAACGAGTTACGAGAAGACTTCGGAGGGCCTCTTTTCCGACGAAGTGATCAATACGGAAGATTGCCGACTCTGAGAAGTATTCGTGGAGCGTGGCGTTGAGGGCGACTGCGGAGTTGTAGTCGCGCCCGAATGGTTTTTCGATAATCAGACGAGCGCCTTCGGCAAGGCCGCAATTGGCGATTCCGGTAGCAACTGTGGCGAAGAGCGACGGCGGAACAGCGAGATGGAAGATCGGATGTTTGGTGTTCCCCGCTTGACGAGCGAGTTCAGCAAAGGTCGCAGGGTCGGCATAGTCGCCAGTGACGTAGGACATCTTTGATGCAAGACGATCGAACGCCGCCTGGTCCCATTCCTCGCCGGCCTCAGCAATCGCATCGCGACAGTGGCTGCGCAGATCGTCGTCGGTCCAGGCTTCACGGGCGACCCCAATGACCGGAATTCCGAGACGGCCTCGGCATTCGAGGCGGTAAATCGCAGGGAACAACTTCTTCTTGGCGAGATCTCCAGAGGCACCAAACATGACAAGGAGGTCTGAAATGGGTGCATCGGTCGACGATTGCAGCGGCATGGGGTCTCCCTAACGAAGCCGTGGGCGAGGCTCAAACTACTCAGTGCCAGCCGCGGATGGCGGTGGCGCTGAGGCAGGGTTGTGGCTGAAGTCATAGACCCGCGGAAATGGGGTCCGGCTTTTATGACCTCGATGTGAACAGATGTGAGTTCTTCTTTCGGTTCTCGTGGCGCAGTCATAGGATCGAGAACCGTGTCCACCGGGACACCTGGAGGTGGTGCGAAGTGCACGTCGTCGTTGTTGGCTGCGGCCGAGTCGGATCTGGTCTTGCCGCCACATTGGTTGAGCAAGGCCACACGGTTTCGGTGATCGACCGAAAGGTAACGGCATTCCGTCGACTGCCCGAAAACTTCAGCGGAGACACCATCGTTGGTGTTGGTTTCGATCGCACCCGTCTTCGTGCTGCAGGCATCGAACGAGCTGATGCACTTGCCGCTGTCACGAACGGCGATAACTCCAACATCCTCATTGCACGCACAGCGCGTGAGTTCTTCCATGTCGATCGTGTTGTCGCTCGCATTTACGATCAGCGCCGCGCCGCGATTTACGAACGTCTTGGTATCTCAACGGTCGCAACTGTGCAGTGGGC
>CAMAYJ010000059.1 GCA_945862505.1 Bifidobacterium breve
CCGTCGCGCTTAATGAAATGAGCGGTGAAGTCGACCTCGCCGCCAACCTCAAGCGAATCGGACCATTCGCCGCCAACGGGCGGGACCATCGTGGTCTCGAAACCCATCCCGTCGCACCAGAATCGAAGTGACTTCTCGAGATCGGTAACGCAGATGCCAACGTGGTGCGGGTAAATAGCCATAGGTCCCCCTGTAACAGAACACCATTGGTGGCGTCTTTTTGCAGTGTAGGACGCTGGGTGATCTTGATGCCGAGCGACTTTGTGCTTCGAGACGGCTAGGTTTCGATGAGGGGGTAGCCATGACGTTTGATCCGTTGACTGCTGCATTCGATGATCCTGGATTCGCCGAATTGCGCCAACAGTGTCCTGTTTCCAAGACCGAAATGGGGGCGTGGTATTTCGCGCGTTATGACGACACTGTTGACGGAGCAAAGAGCGTCGACCGTTTCATTGCCAGCTTCCGTGAACCGGGAGTTGTGGTTGCTCCTGAAGAGCAACTCATTAGCGAAATCCCTGAACCGCGTCATGGTCAGATCCGTAAAATCATCAACTCTGCAATTGCCGCTCATCGCATTGGTCGCGTCGAACCGTTTTGCCTCGAACTTTGCCATTCGCTGCTCGATGACATTCTTCGTACTCCGGGACCGATTGATTTGGTTTCGGATTACGTCATGCCAGTTCCGAACAACGTCATCGCTCATCTGCTCGGCGCGCCACCAGAAGATTTTTGGCGTTGGGCAAACTGGTCAGACGAAGTTGTGCAGGGCACGTACCCAACAAAGAATCGCAATGATCGCGGCGAAGGACTTGCCGGTGCCCACCCAGAGTTTGTCGCCTATGTCGACGGATTGATTGTCGACCGCCGCCGTGAGCCCACCGACGATTTCATAACCCGACTCATCAACACAGAGGTCAACGGACGCAAACTCACCGAGATCGAAGCCAGAACGCAACTCGTTTTCCTTTTTGTCTCTGGAAATGAAACCACCCGTCATCTCATAGGAAATCTCTTGTGGCGCGTCTCGACGGACCCCGAGTTATTCGCCACGTTGCAGAATGATCGCTCGCTCATCCCGTTGGCGGTCGAAGAGTGTTTGCGACTCGATCCTCCTGTGAAGTTTCTGATGCGTAACTGCATGATGGACAGCAATGTCGCTGATGTCGAAATTCCTGCGGGAGAGAAAGTTGCGTTCGGCATTGGTTCAGGGAATCGTGACGCCAACAAGTTCGAAGACGGGAATAGTTTCCGTCTGGATCGCTCCGACCCGAGAGCGCATCTTTCCTTCGGTGGCGGACCCCATGTCTGCCCTGGAGCAATGCTCGCAAGACTCGAAGCCCGAGTGGCACTCGATGTGTTTCTTGATCGCGTGAAGGAAGTTGCGCTGGTCGACAGCGAGTTCAAAGGCGTTGAGGTGTTCTGGGCGCACGGTCCGGCGACGCTTCTGGCAAACATCGCTGGGAACTAGCGTCAGTGGCTTCACGGAACGAGGGGAAGTCATGGCTGGTCGGCTTGAGGGGAAAGTTGTCATCATCACTGGTGCTGCTCGTGGGCAGGGCCAGGCCGAGGCTGAACGATTCGCCGCCGAAGGCGCCCATGTCATTGCTGGGGATGTGCTTGAGCACGAGGGGATCCACCTTGACGTGACCTCGCCCGACAGCTGGGCATCGGCAGTCGCTGGGGCGTTGAAGGACCATGGTCGGATTGATGTCCTGCTCAACAACGCTGGAATCCGCGCTGTTGGGCCGGTTCACGAAATGCCGATCTCTGACTTCCAGCACGTGATGGATATCAACTTGATGGGCCCTCTTCTCGGAATTCAGGCGGTCGTGCCCCATATGCCAAAGGGGAGTTCCATCATCAACGTCTCATCTCTTAATGGTCTTGCTGCGAACATCAATACCTCGGCGTATACGACGTCAAAATTCGCCTTGCGTGGGCTAACGAAAGCGGCTGCTCTCGACCTTGGGCCACTTGGCATTCGAGTGAACGCGATTCTCCCCGGAGTTATCCGTACGCCAATGATCTCCTACATCGTCGACGACCACGAAGAGCGTCTTGCTGCTGGTCTTCCGCTTGGCCGAATCGGAGAGCCAATGGATATTGCATCTGCCGCTCTTTTCCTCGCAAGCGATGAGTCAGCGTGGATCAGTGGCCTCGACCTGACGGTCGACGGTGGCCAGATGGCAAGCACTCCCAAACTCTAAGAGCGAGACGTGGAAAAACTCGATCTTGTAAATCCTGATCTGTACCTGAACGGGGTGCCGCGCGACTACTTCAGGTGGTTGCGAGACAACGAACCGATCTCTTGGCATGAAGAAGTTGATGGCCCGGGGTACTGGGTATTCACTCGCTTCGACGATGTTGTCGCGGCCAACAGAGATTGGGAGTTGTATTCGAACTCCTTAAAGGGTTCGTCAATCGAAGAAGCTCGCTCGGAAGAGGAACTAGTCGCTCGTCGAAGAATGTTCGTCAATCAAGATCCACCCCAGCACACGCGCTATCGCAAACTTGTGAGTGCGGCATTCACTCCAGGCCAGATCAGGCGGATGGTTCCTTTGATCGAGGAGACCTGCGCGCGTCTCGTCCATGGACTGCTCAATGGCGAAGTTCATGACTTTGTTTCAGTGGCCGAAGAACTTTCTTTTCAGATGGTGGCAACGCTCTTCGGTGTGCCCGAATCAGACTGGCCCGGGCTCATAGAGATCACTCGAGTCATGGCTGACTTCCAAGACCCCGAAGTGAACCCGGGTCTGGCCCCTCGGCCCCAGATGCAACGCGACATCGCCGAGTATGCGCTTTCGCTCATTACCGACGTGAGGGCGAATCCTGATCGGCATCTCGGAGTTGTTGCCGACCTGGCCAACGCTGAGATTGTTGATGATGACGGTGTCCATCGCTTGAGCGACGCGGAAATCGTGGGCTTCTTTCCTGCCGTTCTCGTTGGTGGTTTGAGTACAACAGCGCATTCAATGACCGAGATGATTCATTCATGGGTTGAAGAACCAACGTTGTTCGATCCATGGCGTGGCGTTGAATGTACGCCGGCGTTTGTTGAAGAATTTTTGAGGTGGCGAGGACCAGTGATGACATTCAGGCGAACAGCCACACGGGACCATGAGCGAAGTGGCGTACACATCGCCGCCGGCGACAAGGTTCTTCTGTCGTATGCGTCCGCAAATCACGATGATCGGCACTTCTCTCATCCCGAACTCTTCGATCCATCTCGAGATCCGCTTGATCATGTGGCGTTCGGCGGGGGAGGCCCACACTTCTGTATTGGCGCACAACTGGCACGGATGGATTTGAAACTCGTTTTCAGCGAACTCCTCCGCAAGATTGGCGCCGTCGAGTTAGCGGGGGATCCTCAGCGATTGCGGGCAAACCAGTTCGCCGGATGGCTGCACTACCCAATTCGTGCAACTTCGACATGACCTCATCTGAGGTATCTGCCAACGAGCAATCGATCTGTATTGGATGTGGGCTTTGCTGTGACGGAACCATCGTCACCCATTTAGCGGTACGCGACGAAAGCGATTTGGGCGCTCCATTGCGCGGGCTCGGCGTTGAGATCATTGCTGCAGCCAATCCTCCAGTCTTCGCTCTCCCTTGTCCTGCGGTGAACGAAGGGATCTGCACGATCCATGCACTGCATCGGCCGTCGGCGTGTACGCAGTTTGAGTGCTCACTCTCTCAAGGAGTGATTGACCGAACCGTCACACCCGATGAAGCTCGACTGTTGATCTCCGCAACGTTTGCACTTCGCGACGCATATCGAGATGGATCGGTCAGCGCTGACGTGTTTAACGAACACATCGATTTAGTATTTCGGCGCTAGCCGCAACGTTCTCAGAATCTCGAATCCTCAGGAGCGTTCGAGGATCTGAATGGGGAGTTGACGAGGGCCGCGAACCTGGCCTTGCGAGAACGTGGTCGGCTCAGAGGCATTGAGCTCAAACTTCGTGTAGCGCTTCAGCCATTCCTCGAGAGCAACGGTCATTTCCATGCGGGCGAGGTTGGAACCGAGGCACCGGTGGATGCCAAGACCGAATGCGCTGTGGCGATTGATCTCACGATCGATCAGTACTTCGTCAGCGTTATCGAACGCTTCCGGGTCGCGATTCGCTGCCGGGAAACTAAGGAAGATCCAGTCGTCCTTCTTCATTGGACAGCCTTGGAACTCGAAATCGTCCTTGACGAGTCGAGCCATCGAGACTGGCGCATAGGCACGAAGGAACTCCTCGACTGCGGAAGGCAGCAGTTCGGGATGGGCGACGAGGCGGGCGAGATCATCGGGGTTGTTGGCAAGGTGCCAGATAGATGAACCGATGGCCGACCATGTTGTGTCGATTCCGGCCACGATCAACAGAAGGATCGAACCAAAGACGTGCTCGTCGGAAAGCTTTTCGCCCATGATCTCGGCGTCAAGCAAATAACTGATGAGTCCGTCGTCGGGGTTTTCCCGTCGCTCGATAATCGCAGCAACGATGTATTCCTCGACCGGTTGGAACGCTTCGATTCGTTCCTCGGCGGGCAGGTCGACGCCTTCTAGGACGATCCGAACGAATTCGCGGAACTGTTCGCCGTCTTCAGCTGGAAGTCCGCAGAGCTTGGCGATGAGGCCAACCGGAATATGTTCGGCGTATTCGACACTTGCGTCGACGAGGTCGGCATCGCCCATTTCATCGAGCAGTTGGTTACAGAGTTCTCGCGTAAACGGTTCGAGTGCTGCAATTGGGCGTGGGGCGAATGCCGGAAGAAGAAGTCGGCGTGCGATCTCGTGAAACGGTGGGTCGGAAGAGATGGGCGGCGCCACGCCGATTGGCGCCGGCAGATCGTCATCGCCTGGTCGGCCGTTATGAATGACGACGGTGCGCGAAGTGAAGTGCTCGGTGTCGTTTGCGATCGCCGAAACAGTTTCGTAGGTCATCGGTGCCCAAAGACCACCGTAGCGATCGCTGTGGGCGACAGGGCAGCGTTCGCGAAGGTCATCCATGATCGGATACGGATCAGCAACCCACGCTGCGTCGGTGTGGTCGAAGTCAGTCGCGAAATCTTCTACGGGAGGGTTGATCATGTTCAGTCGCCAATCGTGATCGCGAACTCGGGGCAGTTGCCGGCCGCAAGCTTCGCCTTCGCCAGTTGTTCATCGTTGAGTTCGCCAGTGACAATCACAACGGCAGTGCCAAGATCGTCGCAATCGAAAAGGTCGGGGGCGAGGCTGTAGCAGCGGCCGTGGCCCTGACATTTCCCTGTGTCGAGATGGATCTTCATAGCAACTCCGATTCGAATTTATGTGCCCCTACATCCTTCCACCTCAACGGGGATTGAGCGAGGCGGGGTATTTTGGCGTTGTGAGTAAGTTCTCACGAACTCAGCCAGTGATTGTTCCTCGATGATTTCCGGAAGGAGTGGTTGTGAATAAGCCATTTGAAGCGTTCACTCAGAGCGACATTCGGGCTTCGATGACGCGCCGCCTCCATCGTCGAGGAGTGATGAACGGTTCGATGGTGCTGCCAGCTGTTCCGAACATGGTTGATGACTACGTGGAGATGTGCGACAGCACATTTAAGGCTGTTGGGGTTGTCTTCTCACAAGAGCAACTTCACCAGTTACGTGGAAACTTAGTGGAACAACTCGCGATCGCGTATGCGGCTTCTCCGCGTTCAGAAATTGTCATCACCTACAAAAAGCCTGTTGGTATGCAGATTGAATATTTCGTGAAGGCGCAATGGGCGGCTCTTGATGTTGCTTACGATCAGTGGGTTGCGACGCGTGAGCCGCCACTGTTCGGCACAGAGCCCGATGCGATCGTGACGGCGATGGCGAATCAGGTTGACGACCCGTCGGCTTTTCCGATACTTGATATCGGTGCTGGCACTGGTCGAAACGCAATCGCTCTTGCGCGCCGCGGCCACTCAGTTGATGCCGTTGAGTTGTCACCAAAGTTTGGCGACATCATTCGTCGCGAAGCGAAAAGTGCAAAGTTGGACGTACGAGTCATCTCAAGCGACATCTTCACTGCAACAGAAGAACTCCGTCGCGACTATCGAATGATCTTGCTCTCGGAAGTTGTTTCCGATTTCCGATCGATGGAACAACTTCGAGACGTATTCGTTCTCGCCGCTCGCTGTTTGGCGCCAGATGGCATTTTGGTCTTCAACTCATTCATTGCACACGATGACTTTGTGCCGGACGATGCGGCGATTGAACTCGCGCAGCAGTGCTACTCAGCGATCTTCACACGAGCGGATCTTGCGGCGTCTTCGGCGGGACTTCCGTTACACCTCGAACTCGAAGAGTCGGTCTATGACTACGAGAAGACGAACCTTCCGGCTGAACATTGGCCACCCACGAAGTGGTATGAGTCGTGGGTGAGTGGGCAAGACGTCTTCGACGTCGAGCGCGCCAATTCTCCGATCGAATTGCGCTGGTTTCTCTTCCGCCGCAACCTGTGATCACTGGGCATCGTCGTGCCGGTTCGGTTTCGAAATTTTTTTGGGTTCGCAAACCGCCGTTTCGCCTCCCGGAGCGGGGACTAGTTGCTGTACATTGATGGGAAAGTCAGTCGAGTTATTGGGAGATACGGGTCAATGAGGGCGGAAAAAGCTGGGCTAGTTGTCGTTTCGTTCTTCGCCTTTTTTGCGCTGCTTGTTGCCGTAAGCGCGTGTTCCAGTTCGTCGAAAAAGTCCTCCTCTACGATGACGTCAACATCGGTTGCATCGACGACGACCACGGCGCCGATCTCTTCGACCTCAACGATTGCGCCACAGCAACCCTTGAGCACTTCGGCAGTGCTTCCAGCTGTGAGCGCCTCCGTACTGCCCGCATCCGAGTCGGAACCAGAACCGATTCCTGAGCCGGCTCCCGGTCCTGATCCGGTCGCGTGTCTTGCCGAAGTTCAGGCATGGTTGCCTGCGAACCGTAAGTACTTGCTCGAAAACGCGTTCAGTGTCGCGATCATCGCGGGAACAATCGAAAACCAGTTCCCAGAATGCAGTTCCGACTTCTTGGTGCAAAACGGAACTGCGCTTCATCCCGATGCTGGAGAACTGTTTGGCACGGGTTTTAGTTTCGATGCGTCAACCTGCAGTGGTGTTGTGGCGTGCGCCGGTGGTCGTGGCGGTGTGCTGGTCGGTAACGGTGGCGATGGTTACAACGGCGGCGCGGGTGGGGACGCCGGCAAGTATGGCAATGGCGGAAACGGTGGCGACGGCGGTGCCGGTTTAGCGGGGATTGCTGGAACTAACGCTGCTAAATCGGGCGGCTTCGGGACCGACGGGGGCTCTGGAGGCGATGGCGGCGATGGCGGTAAAGGCGGCGCTGGCGGATCCATTCTTGGCGACGGCGGCTCGGGCGGTAAGGGCGGCTCTGGAGGCGATGGCGGCGATGGCGGTAACGGTGCTTCCGGTTACTCGGGAGTGAATCCGGGTGATTCTGGAGCGCTAGGTGGGTCAGGTGGCAACGCCGGCTCAGGTGGAAATGGTGGCGCCGGAGGACTCGGAGGCGTGGCAGTTTCTGCTGAAGGATTTACTGGTGTGGTTGGAGTTGGCGGAGCGGCTGGCCTCGGCGGCAACGGAGGCAACGGTGCTTCCGGTGGTAACGGCGTCGCCGGAAGCGCAAGCCTCGCACTCGGTGTCGCCGGTCTTGCTGGTGGCAATGGTGGCGACGGGGGTCGCGGCGGCAATGGTGGCGCCGGTGGTGAGGGTGGAGCCGGTTCGATTTACGGTGCCGATAGCGCAGGCGGCAATGCCGGAAACGGTGGTCAAGCCGGCAACGCCGGAAACGGCGGAGATGGATTCAATGCAGCAAGCCTGGCTGGCAAGGCAGCGCAGAACGTCGGCTCAGATGGCGGCAAAGGCGGCAATGGCGGGGTTGGCGGCGCTGGCGGTACTCCAGGAGTTGGGGGCGGGTTTGTGCCCAAGAGTGGCGTCGTCGGTATTGGTGGAATTGGAGGCAACGGCGGCAACGCCGGTAGCGGCGGTCGCGGCGGCAGTGGAGCTGATGGTTCCGTTTCGGGGGGCTACAACATTGGGAATCCTTATCTCTTCGTTGTGAATCGTTCTGGAGCTTCAGGCGGCGCGGGTGGTGACGCTGGTGTGGAAGGTCTTGGGGGCGCAGGAGCGATTAACGGAGTCACTGGCTTAGGAGGCAACGGCGGCTCTGGAGGCGATGGCGGCGATGGAGCGAATCCGAACGTTGCAGTTCATGCCGGCAACGGCGGATCCGGTGGTGTCGGCGGAAGTGCAACATCAGGAATTGGTGGTACCGGTGGAGCCGGAGGCAATGGCGGTTCCGGATACAACGGCGCAGCTAACAGCGGTGAGAATGGAACGCACGGCGGCAATGGCGGATCCGGTGGTCGCGGTGGCGACGCGGCTAATGGTGGAACGAATGGCACTGGCGGAGCGGGCGGGAATGCGGGCGCTGCCGGCAACGGCGGAAGTGGCACAGACGGAACCGCTTTGGCGCCAGATGGTGGAAAGGGGGGAGATGGTGGCGATCCCGGGAAGGCTGGCTTAGGTGGTCAGGCAGGAGTTGGCGGAACTCGTGGGAAGGCGGGTGCGTCCGGCACCGACGCCACCTTTGGCGGTAACGGAGGCCATGGCGGCAAGGGCTCAAGTGATTTAGCTCTCGGCGCTGGTGGAAATGGCGGGGCAGGCGGAACTGGCGGCTTGTTTGGTAATGGCGGTAACGGTGGAGACGGTGGATATGCGTCGGGTTCCGGCGGTAACGGTGGTTCCGGTGGAAGCGGCGGCACGTTCGGTAACGGCGGTAACGGCGGTGCCGTTTAACTCGATGCTTCAGCATCAGCATGCTGAAGTGCAGGAACCTCGTTCACTCCTCACTCCTCACTCCGCAGAGAGCAAGCAGCGACTTGACCGTTGGATCCTCCAGGGATCCTTTTGGCGTTGAGGTGTTCACAACCACACGGCCCAACCCACGGACATCCGCCATCGAAATCCGTGAATTGAGCCATCACCTCGTTGTGGAGCTGGGGGGAATCGAACCCCCGTCCGTCTGGTGAGAACTGTCCGCGCTACGACCATTCCCGAGTCAGTGGCTTACGGCAACCACACCGCCGGGTCGGATGAGGCCGAAACCTCGCCGCCGGATCTTTCTCCGATGCCAACGGTCTTTCCCGTCGTCAGCCTTCTTTCAGGCTGTCACCCTCCGCTTCTGTTGCCGGGCTGCGGAGAGCAGGCCCCGTGCGCCATTACTGGTCACGATTTCTCTCTACCGTCTGAGTGATCAGGCGGCGAGAGTCAACTGCTCATCGGCGGTTGATTTTGTGCCCCCGTTTAAGGAGTCTGAGGCCACTCCGGTCGCACGATCCAGCCTTCGGTCCCTACGTCGAAACCGATCAGCCCCGTGATCGTCCCTGCATGCGACTCGCTGGCAAGCCACCGAGAACACAAGCAAGAAATGCAAGGTTAGCGGTGCAGTGTGACACTGCGCACGAACAGTTCGGGGACTACTGCGCCCGCTCAAGTACCTTTGCTTTGTGGGTGCCGGGGAACGAGTCATCAAATCGCTGCGATTGCTGGCGGCAATCGCCATTGTTGGGCTCGCGATCAGTTTGCCAATTTCAGCTCTGGCCCAGTCGTCACCAACAGCGAAGACAGAAGCGACTTCTTCGGCGAAACCTTTATTGCGTGTTGCGGTTGCGCAGATCGAACCCTTTGTCGTCCTCGGTGCCGACGGGAGCCACTCGGGTTTCAGCATCGATTTACTCGAGGACATATCAGACGAAGTCGGCTTCGATATCCAGTACGTGGATGTGGGCTCGGTGGGAGCGCAACTCGACGCAGTGCGCGAGGGACGAGCCGATCTTGCAATTGGCGCAATCAGTATTACCTCGGCTCGTGAGAAGACAGTGAACTTCAGTACTTCGATGTTCGAGTCGGGAATTCAAGTAATGATCTCTTCCGGCTCAGGATCGATCTCAGGATCGAAGATTTTCTCAGATATTTTTTCACCATTTCTTTTTGTAATTCTCGGACTGATGCTCTTTGGTTCTGTTCTCACTGGCGTATTCGTGTGGGCGTGGGAACGTCGTCATGGCAATGATCAATTCACCAACTCGGGAGCGCAGGGGGTCTTCGACGGCATCTGGTGGGCGACAGTTACGCTTTTCACAATCGGCTACGGCGACAAAGTTCCGCACAAAGTCGTCTCTCGTCTCGTAACGATGGCCTGGATGTTGGTTGGCGTGCTTTTGGTCGCCACAATCACTGCTCAAGTGACGTCGAAGCTGACCGTTGATCGCCTTGAATCGAAGATCACATCTGTTGCGCACCTGGCTGGGAAAAAGGTCATTAGCTATCCAGGAACGACTTCGTGGGACTATTTGGCGAAATACGGAATCGAAGCTCGACCTGTTGACAACATTGAAACGGCCTATGAAGAAGTTCGATCTGGACAGGCCGATGCCTTCGTCTTCGACGCATCGATTGTCCAGTGGCTGGTGGCGAATCGAGGCGGAGTCAAGGTTGCCGGTCCAATTATTCAATACGAGAATTATGGAATCGTGATGGCGCAAGGCAGCTCGCTCACCGAGTCCATGAATCAGGCACTCCTTCATTTGCGCGAAGACGGAACCTATGAGCGTTTGAAGAAGTCCTATTTCGGTTGAGGTTTCGTCGTTAGTCGGCAATAGGGGGAGCTTCTCCCCGAAAGAGAATGTAGAACTCGATGGCAACTCACTCCTATGACATAACGGCTGTCTCGGCAGCTCCTATTGAGCTCGTCTTTGAAGTGATTGCTGACGCACCCGGCTGGTCACGTTGGAACAAGACGATCTCGCGAGCGCAGTGGGATGTTGAAGGAAGTCCTGCCCCGTGGGGAGTTGGAGCAGTTCGTGCCCTTGGCGCGAACGTAGGCCCACTTTCCAGGGAACGCATTGTGGAATTCGACGCGCCTCACCATCAGGCCTATGTGATCGTGTCGGGTCCCATGCCCATTAAGGAATACCGCGCCGATGTGCGTTTGACGTCAACGGCAAATGGCGGCACGCATATTTCGTGGAAGGGCTCGTGGACAACGCGTGTGCCCGGAGTGTCGGGGTTCCTGAAGAAGATGGTTCGTGGCTTCGCCACTGGTGCGGCGCGCGAAGCCGAGAGGCTTCAGGGTGGAACGAGTTAAAGGATCGCGGTGATCTGTTTGATGGCGAGACGAAAATTTCCGACCTGTTCATCAATGAGATAAACGCTGATCTGAACGATTGACGCTGGATCGAGGGGGGCTCTCGGAGTTGTGGGACGTAGGAAACGGTCCACCGGCGCAAAAGACTCAAGCGGAATTGAAACGAGATTTCCGGTCGTTCCGTCAGGTTTGTCCAAAGGCGTAAATCGAGCAATCCATCGGTCGGCGCCGGACTGGCCTGCCCGAAGCTGGAGCACATAGGTGCGGCCATCACCTATCGCGTTGACTCCCAAAGCTTTGGCTCCGGATGCAGCTTGGCCAAGGATTTGGTCGGCAGGTCCGAGTGTGGAGGCGAAGCCGCCGTTTTGTTCTGTTGTCATCAGCCCTGAAAACAACAGCGCACCCGAACCATTGGTGTCGGCCCATGTCGTTGTGCTTTTGGAGATGCCCCCCATGACGGAGTCATCGACACTTGACCATCCACTCACCGACTGTGGTTGAGCGAAGTCGAACAGAACGCCGGAGCCTGATGCAGCGGTTGGCGTGGGTGTGGTCGTCATTGGAGGTGCCTCATCGGTGGCTTGCGAACGTTCGGTTGACGGTGAAGATCGAGTCTCGGAACTGCAAGAGGGAACAAGGATCAAGCATGAAAGCGCAAATACTGCGCCACAAACTCTGACTCGCATATCAGTCCTCTCCACGTTTGCGTGATCGCCCGAGTGCCTGATCGGCTTCACGTTTGGCTTCACGCTCGGCAATCGCCTGACGACGGTCACCCTTGGTGCGCCCCCGAGCGAGTCCAAGTTCGACCTTGGCTCGACCGCCAGTGAAATAGAGCGACAACGGCACAATCGAAAGCCGTTCGAGATCGACGCGCATTCGCCAACGATCAATCTGTTCGCGATGCAACAACAGTTTTCGTTTCCGGTCGGGTTCGGCGAGATCGTGACTGGCGCTGGTTCCCCATGGGGAGACATGCATGCCAATAAGCCACGCCTCGTCTTGGTCGAAACGAGCGAACGCCTCTTTTATTTGTACCTGCGCTTCGCGCAATGACTTCACTTCTGATCCGCGCAGCACGAGACCAGCCTCGACTGTGTCGAGAACCTCATAATCGTGACGAGCCGACCTGTTGGTCGCCACGATTCGTTTCGCGTTCGGATCATCGGTGGTCGCCATGAGAACCCATCAGGCTACCGGTGACGTGAGTTGATCGTCAGCCGCCGGTTAAAGGCGCACCAGGGATGGGGACACGACAGCCGCCGTCAACATCGAGCACCTGATTAAGTCGTCCTTGCGAAACCCACATGCCGACGCAAAGCCCGAGATCAACAATTTCTGTATCCGTGAACGACGCGCGCATGCGAATCCAGAATGGATCGTCCATAGAAAGGTGATCGCGCGCGAATCGCTCGGCGAAGTCGGCGGCTAGTAGTTCGCGTTCGCTAAAGCCGCCCCACGTGGCGTCGCCTACGTGGTTGTAGAAGTCTTCGTCGATCGAGTCGGCTTCGGCGGCGCGTGCGGGCGCGTCGCGGGCCGATCGCCAGCCGAGACATAACTGGCACTCGTTGATTTGAGCAATACGAATACGCGCTGCTTCAAATTCGCGTAACGGAAGTACAGATTTCTCGTAAACGGCCGCAGAAAACTGGGCCGCGGGAATGGAGAGGCCCGGAGCTGCGCCAACCCAGACGTGCATGAGTGGATCTGATCCTTCAGGAACGGAGATACGAGGCATGGGAATACGTTAGGACTCAGTGACCGAACCTGCTTAAAGAATGGGCAGAGCGGTAGCCTTCGCTCGTGCTTCAAATCTCGTCTGCGTTACTCAACGACCTTCTTGCGCACCTCGTCGATGGCCTTCCCGACGAGGCTTGCGGTCTGCTTGGTGGCAAGCCCTCGTCGGGGAGCGACCCTTGCGTGGTCGACGCTTGGTATCCGAGCCCAAACAACGCGGCATCGAGTCGTGTCTACACAATCGACCCCAAGGTGCACCTGCGGGCCGACCGAGACGCGGAAGATCGGGGCTCGGAACTTGTCGGGGTCGTTCACTCTCATACCCATTCCGAGCCATATCCGTCACCAACTGATGTCGCCCAGGCCCCTGATCCGGCCTGGCACTACGTCATCGTCTCGTTCCGGCTCGGCCAACCAATGGTGCGTTCCTACCGGATCATCGAGGGTGAAATCGCCGAAGAGCCGGTTCTTGTAGAAGATCGCTAGAATCCAGACCTGTTGGGTCGACATTTGGCCTTCAGTCGTCCACAATGGTGGTCCGGTCTGAACCCCCCTTTACACCGCATCTCAAGAGGTCCTCGATGGCTGTTTATTCCTCGGTACTCGAAATGATCGGCAGTACTCCGATCGTCGATGTCTCCATTCTCAGCCCGAACCCGAACGTGCGCATCCTCGGGAAGATGGAAAGCCAGAATCCTGCGGGCTCGGTGAAGGACCGCATTGCGTTGTCCATGATCGAAGACGCCGAGGCCGACGGAACGCTGACGCCGGGTAAGACAA
>CAMAYJ010000060.1 GCA_945862505.1 Bifidobacterium breve
ACAGAGACGGGAGAGGTGAGTTGGAGTGTCGCCGAGTTCATCGTGATGAACGCGACGCTGCCACTTCCAACGAACAGCAGAGCAATCGCCATTGTCCAAAACGTCGGCATGAACGCAGCGACCAGCATCGTTACCCCAAGGAACGTCGCAGCGAAACCCATTCGTTGGTGCGTTGCACGACCAAATCTTGCGATCAGTAGTCCCCCGGCTACTGATCCAATCCCCATCATCGAGGACAGCACGCCATACCCGGTTGCTTCTCGATCAAACGTGAATTTAGCGAATAGCGGAAGTGCAATCTGATTTTCGTACGCAAGCATGCCAATCACCACGGTCATCAACATCGGAGTACGCAAACGCGGATCTGCCCAAACAACTTTGATGCCTTCACGAATCTGCCCCTTATCTTTTTTCACCGGAGTCTTCGGCACGAATTCAGACCTGCGCATTAAGAGAAGCGCAATCGAAATTCCAATGAAACTGATCCCGTTCACTAAGAACGGCACTGCGAGTCCGAATGCGGCAATAAGAACACCAGCAATTGCTGGTCCGAAAATGCGGGCGATGTTGTTCGCAGTGCTTCCGATCCCAACCGCGCTCGTGATGTCGTCAGGCCCTACGAGTTCGTAAACAAACGAGGAACGGATCGGCATGTCGAATGCATTAACCGTACCGAAGGCCGCAGCAAGAGCGAACAAACTCCACACAGAGATCGTGTCGGTAGCCACCATCACACCTAGTGCCGTCGCGATTGTTGCTGCGAGAACTTGGGTGATCTGCAACATGTGCCAACGGCTATGACGGTCGGCGAGTGTTCCGGCAAATGCGCCAAAGAGCAGCGTCGGAGCGAATTGTGCCGCGCTCACAAGACCGAGCATTCCGCCGCTGCCAGTTACTTTGAGAACAAGCCAACCCATCGCAACGGTCTGCATCCATGTTCCGGCTTGAGACACAACTTGACCGGTGACATACAGGCGGAAATTGCGGTGGCGAAGCGCGGAGAACCCGCTGCCTTTATTTTTCACTAGTGGTCCGCTTGTTGCTTCGAGCCGTGCGAATCCGAGAAACCACTACTGGAGCCTGTGCCACGACCAGAGCAATCGCGGTCGTATACGCAAGGTTTGAGGTCCAAATGCCGACAGCTGCAGCTGCTACTGCAATTGCAATCTGCAGCGGCGCAAGGTCAAGGACCAGCAAGGCGTGACGAATTCCGGCATAGGCGAGAAAGCCTCCCAGGATCCACACGGGTAAGAGCCCAAACATTTCTAAAACTTGATCTGAGAAAAAAACCCCGAGCGTGACGAGTACCCCGCCCAACATTGCGTTCATTTTCCACGTCTGTGCCCCCATCCGGACATGAGCGGAAAGCCCGCTTGATCCGTGACACATCGGCATTCCCCCAAATGTTGCCGACACCAAATTTCCCAATCCACAAACCAACGCGACTCTCGACGGCGAAACACGATCGGCGCGTTCCCCAAACTGCTGATGAGCTAGGTCACTGACACCGACAACTGCGTTGCCATAAGTCAACGGGATCTGTGGAATCACCAGCAAAACAAATGCAGTGCCAAAAACCGACCAAGGAGGAATCGAAAACGTCGGGAGATCGATTGACGGCCCTCCAAATGATGGCTGCTCAACCAGCAATGTCACGATCACGCCGACGACGACGAGCACAATGCTCAAAACATACCAACGTCGCCACGCGGCAATCATCACTACGCCAACAGTGAGCGCTGCAAGAAGTAGGCCCGTTCTCGATGACGGTGAATACACGAAAACCGCTGGCGGCTTGAGCACCAATTTCACCGCAGTCACCACCAATAACCACCCCACACCAAACTGCAATGCGCGTATTACGGGTTTCGTAAACAACTTGGAAAGCCATGTGGCGAGTCCCGTCAAGGACATGACGAGCAGGACTACGCCGATCTCGAGACCTGCGGCATGAATCACATCCGGAGCAAGTTGCTGAGCTACCGCGAGAGCAGTTAGGGCCTTGAGTGGTTGCACAGGGAAGGGGATCCGAAACACCAATCCCGCGGTCACAACGAGGAGGCCGGCAATGAGAAGCACCGAACCGACATCGAGGCCGTTGACTACGACAAGGGCCGCGGTGAGCGGAACCAAAATTCCAAGATCGGCCAGCGCTCCCGAGACGTCTCCGGTGATGGTACGAGTCACGAATCGAAACTAGACGAGGCACCAGTTCTGGGCCGCTACCTGACCCAGCCCAGACCAGTAGTAAGGGGGGATTTGTCCACATGGGGCAACAGCCCGATAGAGTATGGATACCGATCTAGGCAGCGAGGAAATGTTCGCAGCCCGGTTGGGCGGATGAAGAAGACGGTGGTTGAAGCAGGCCACGGAATCCTTTATCGCTCTGGGCTTCCCCATTACGCCTAGGGCAGCAGGACACGTAGCAGCCGGTTTTCTCCTGGGTGAGGGGCGGAATGTTGCGGAGCATGACCGGTGCCGACTGGGGATCAGGCGCCACGAGCGGACGCACAGGTTGCGTTTGCACGAAACCACCAAGGACGTTTGTGCCTCAAGACGACGAGATCGATCAGATCGATACAACTGAGCCGGCTGCGGCAAGTTCCAACGCGCCCTCCATCGACGTTCACGGCGCGCGTTTCGAGACACTCGTCGAAGCTGCGGCATGGGGCGAAGCCTCTGCCGAAGATCTTGCGATTCTCGAGGCTCACAACACCGCGTGGCAACGCGTCCTTGTCGAACGATTGAACGACACCGACGAAGCTCTCGACCGGTTGCGTTTACGCCGATCACCTGACGATCAACAAGTCATCGCCGACCTCGAGAACGAACAACGCAAACTCGAACTCGCCCTCGACCGTCTTTTGGGAATCGAACCTGAAATCGGTGAACTCACTCTTGGCGTCAATGCGCTGCAACTTTCTTGGGTAACCGGACGCCTCGTGGCATGGCTCGGTGGTCCCGATGCACCGCCAACCACAGTTGAACAACTTCGTACGTTCCTTGCGGCAACCGATGCTCCCGAAATGTGGGGCGGCCGTTCTCCCGTCACTCTTCCGAGTGGCGAAAAGACCGTTGCGCTTGAAGCCAACACCAGCGATGTTCTCGGATGGCTGCTCGCACTTTCCGCAGACCCACCCGAAGAGGAGATCGGTCCCTCCGCTCGATGGATGTCAATCGTTGCCGCATGGGCAGTGTCTCTCGCTGCACGAGGCGCAATGATTCCGACGTTGCGCCGCTCACGCACCGGCCGACGTAACCAAAATCGAAGCGCGTTCGGCGTCACATGGCAACCGGCGCTTATCGATTCCGAACGACTTCGCGTCATCAGCGATGCAATGCCCGGAGCAGTCGCTGCGCTTTCACCTTCGGTCGATGGGGCCACAATGACTCGCTCTGTCTTGGCGGAAGTTGTCGATGTCATTTGCTTCGACGCAGCACGTCGCGTCGAAGTTGCGGCTACTCCCGATGATCCCAAAACAATTGCTGCCGCTGCCGAGTCATTCCTTGCTCGTCTCGACGGAACTGCATTCGAGGTTCCTGCCGGTATCGCCGGAGAACTCACTAACTCGATTGAACGCTGGGCAACGCCAGTTCTCTCGCGCAACTATCGCCCGCTCATCGTGCAGCTTGATCCACCGGATTCTGGCGACACATGGCATCTCGCAGTTTTTGCACCCGGCAAGGGCGAACAGCTCACCCCCGTTGAAGTCGCGCTCGTGAATGCCGGCAATCAACGACGCGAACTCGAAGGAAATCTTGTTCGCCTTGAACGTCTCTATCCGCCGCTCATGCGACCAGGCAGCATGCGTCGTGGCGAAGTCGTGCTCAGCCAAGAAGAAGCATGGGAACTGATGTCCAAGGTCGGACTCGTTCTTGCCGATGCCGGTTTCGAAATGCGTGTGCCAGCGCTCTCACGCCGCAAGGCCACTCCATCGCTGCGCATCTTCGCTGAATCGAACGGGGAAACCTCGGTCGGTGCTCACCAACTCGCGAACGTGAGTTGGACAGCAGTCTTTGACGATATCGAACTCACCGCAGCCGACATCGCGCGCCTCGCAAAAGAAGCACGCCCGTTAGTTCGCGCCAACGGACGATGGGTTGCACTTGATCACGCCGATCTTGCTGCTGCAGCCGAAGCGTTAGCCGAGCGGGCAAAGAAATCGCAGATGACCGGCGCGGAAATGTTGCGACAGGCCCTTGGTCTCGACGGTTCACCGTTGGCCGGTGGCGTCTCGATCGATGGTTCAGGTTGGGCCGCCGACCTCATGGCCAAGGCGTCAACCGCATCACTTGCCCCGGCCTCGAATCCGGACGGCTTCAAGGGTGAACTTCGTAGCTACCAGGCCGACGCATTGGCATGGTTGAAATTCCTCGACACCACCAGCCTTGGCGGTTGCCTTGCCCTCGACATGGGCCTCGGAAAGACACCAACGATCCTCGCCCATCTCGTCGACAGCATCAGCGACGCGCCGTCACTAGTCATCGCGCCCCCTGCCGTTGTCGGCAACTGGGCTGCCGAAGCACTTCGCTTCACTCCTGAACTTTCGGTGGTCGTACACCACGGTGTCGGTCGTGCCGATCACAAAGAAATCGCTGAAGAAGTTGCTCGAGCCGACGTCATCATCACGACCTACGGAACAGCAGTGCGCGATATCGAGGCGCTTGAGAAAATCACATGGGGCCGAATCATCCTTGATGAAGCACAAGCCATCAAGAACCCGGCAAACGAAACTGCTCAGCAACTTCGCCGACTGCATGCCTCATCGCGACTCGCGCTCACCGGTACTCCGATCGAAAACGGATTGGGTGACCTTTGGGCAATTCTCGATTTCACCAATCCCGGCCTCGTCGGACCTCGACCTCAATTCATTGCGCAGCTTTCCGCCACCGGCGCCACTGGTCGCGATCAAGGCGAACGTGCACTTCGCGCCCTCAATGGCATCCTCGTCTTCCGACGCACAAAGTCCGAACCAGCTATTGCCGCAGAACTTCCCGACCGTATCGATGAGCTTGACCATTGTTCGATGACGCCCGAACAAATCGGTTTGTATCAAGCAGTACTCGACAGTCTCGTTACCGGAGCAGCCCTCGAATCGGGTGCCGACAGTCGCAATGGTCGCATTCTTGCCGCCATCACCGCACTCAAACAGATCTGCAACCACCCCGTTGCCTATCGCCACGACGATGGCCCGCTCGAGGGTCGATCAGGCAAGCTGGCGCGCCTCGAAGAAATCATCGAACAGGTTTATGCCGCTGGCGAACGCGCACTCGTGTTCACACACTTTGCCGAGTGGGGCCAGAAACTCGCCGAGCATCTCTCTAAGCGTTTCGACAATCCCGTCGGCTGCTATCACGGCGGACAATCACGCGGTGCTCGAGATCAACTTGTTGCCGATTTCCAGGCCCTCGAAGGCCCCGGCACACTCGTACTTTCTCTTAAGGCAGGCGGCACGGGCCTCAATCTCACCAATGCCAACCACGTCATCTTGTATGACCGCTGGTGGAACCCTGCAGTCGAAGATCAGGCACGCGACCGAGCGTGGCGAATTGGTCAGGACAAAACCGTGATCGCCCATCGCCTCGTGTGCCCCGGCACTGTCGATGAACGCGTCGAAGAAGTTGTTGCCGGAAAGCGCCACATCGCTGATCTCGTTCTTCCCAAATCCAGTTCACTCGGCGATCTCGATTCCAATCAGTTGCAAACCGCTCTTGGCTTGCGCACCGACGAACTCCTGTCCGATGCCGATGACTTCGAAGGGAGCCTCCCATGAGCCGATCACGCCGCCGTCCGGCAACCGGGGTGCAGAAGAAACAGACTGCCGATCGCATTGCCGCCGAAAAGTTCTGGGGGGAAGCGTTCCCCGACGATCCCGCTTTGGTGCGAATGTCCACTGATCCCTCGGGGATGGTGCTCTCGCTCGGTGAGCCCCCGCTCCGAACGATCGAACCCACGGCTCAGCAAACCTTCGTCCTCGTGTACCACCGAGCAGCGCAGATGGCGATGCTCGCAGCTACTGCTGCCGGCCTCGACGCCGACCCCTTAGGCGAAGCGTTCTAACCGCGCCTACCCTTTGCCCACGTGCGCTTCCTTCACGACAGAACCCCAGAGGCCGACCTCACGTTTGATGACGTGTTCATGGTTCCGGCCCGATCCGATGTCTCGTCTCGACTCGACGTTGACCTGACCACCAACGACGGTTCCGGAACCACGATTCCTGTCGTCGTTGCCAACATGACTGCTGTTGCTGGCCGGCGTATGGCTGAGACCGTTGCGCGTCGAGGTGGCATCGCCGTCATACCGCAGGACATTCCGCTTGAAATCGTGAGCGACGTCGTGTCTTGGGTAAAGCGTCGTCATCTCGTATTCGATACGCCCATCACGCTTTCGCCAGCCGGAACAGTTGGCGAGGCAATGAACCTCATCGCCAAACGCGCACACAATGCCGTCATCGTCGTTGATGGCGATCGCCCCATCGGAGTAGTCACGGAATCCGACTTTGCCGATGTTGATCGATTCACCGGCGTCGACCTCGTCATGTCCACCGACCTACTCACGCTTCCCGACACGATTGATGCAGAAAAGGCCTTCGACATTCTGCATGAGAGCCGTCGACGATTCGCTCCGGTCGTCGACCCTTCCGGCGCGCTGGTTGGAATTCTCACTCGTACCGGTGCGCTTCGGTCAACGCTGTACCAACCTGCCGTCGATGCCAGTAACCAATTGCGTGTCGCCGCTGCCGTTGGAGTCAATGGTGATGTTGAAACAAAAGCTCGTTTGCTCATTGAAGCGGGTGTCGATGTTCTCGTGCTCGATACTGCTCATGGTCACCAAGAAAAGATGATCGATGCCATCCGCACAATCCAAGCACTCGACCTTGGTGTTCCACTTTGTGCCGGCAACATTGTTTCCGCCGGCGGTGTTCGCGATCTCGTCAACGCTGGTGCCGACATCGTGAAGGTTGGTGTTGGGCCCGGCGCAATGTGCACCACGCGCATGATGACCGGAATGGGACGCCCGCAGTTTTCTGCAGTTCTTGAATGTGCAACCGAAGCACGCTCACTCGGTCGACACGTGTGGGCCGACGGCGGTATTCGTCACCCACGAGATGTTGCGCTTTCGCTCGCAGCAGGTGCAAGCAACGTCATGATCGGTTCGTGGTTTGCCGGGACACACGAATCACCTGGCGATCTTCGCCAAGATGCCGACGGACGCTTCTACAAAGAGAACTTCGGCATGGCATCAGCTCGTGCTGTTGTGAATCGCACAGCACAGGACGAAGCTCCAATCGAAGCGGCACGCCGAGCACTCTTCGAAGAAGGCATCAGTTCTGGTCGCCTCTACCTCGAAGCAGACCGGCCCGGCGTTGAAGACCTCATCGACACGATCGTCGCCGGTGTGCGCAGTTCCTGCACCTACGCCGGCGCTCGCACCATCGAAGAGTTCCATGAGCGTGCGGTCGTCGGAGTCCAGACAGCGTCTGGTTTCGCCGAGGGCCGCCCGCTTCATCAAGGCTGGTAGCTCGAAACCCTTTGTGACAAGGGTCATTGTGACTGCTGACCGGCAAAATCACTTGGGCTCATCGGCGCGCGTCCCGTAATCTTTCACTATCGGCTCTGAGAATCCCCCCTCTCATTGAGCCGTTTGGCCGAAAAAGAACTTAGGTTCTGCCGGCCGTGCGACACCCCCGCCATCCCCCCGGCTGGGGGTGTTTGCGTTTTGCGCCGAAAACGGCGGAACTGAATTAGCTCATGTGATCGTCGAGAAACTCCAACGTGCGCGTCCAAGCAATCGACGATGTTTCAGCATGGAATGACGGACGCTCATCACAATGGAACCCATGGTCAGCGTCAGAAAATCGAATGACTTCGGTATCGACCGGAGAGGACGCTGCAGCGATACGAGCTCGTTCAACCTCGTCGATCGGAATGTGTTCGTCGAGGTCGCCATACAGACCGAGCCATGGCGTGCGCAATCTTGCGGCACTTTCGATTCCAGCAGAAAGACCGAAACGGCCTTCACCTAAGCCGCCGCCATAAAACGTGATGGCAGCAGCAAGTTCAAGACGGGCGGCGGTCTCAAGAGTGACCGTTCCACCAAAACAGAAACCCATGATCGCCAGTTTGTCGGCTGGAACCTTCAGCCGCATGAGCTCGGCGAATGCCGCATCGACATCTACTTCGATCGTCGCGCGGGTCATGGTCATGATGACAGGACCGAGTTTGTCGTAATCGCTATAACCGAATAATTGATCTTCGCTTCGATGAAAGAGCGCGGGTGCAACGGCGACGTATCCGGCATCAGCAACGGCTTCGCATACTCGCTGGATATGACCCGTGAGACCAAACGCTTCCTGCACCACGACCACGCCGCCGCGAATGTCTTCAAGCGGCGTTGAAACGAAGACGTCCATCGGACCGTCGACAGTTTCCAGTTGTCGTTTCTCAGTGATGTGACC
Source organism: Bifidobacterium breve (assembly GCA_945862505.1). Taxonomy (GTDB): domain Bacteria; phylum Actinomycetota; class Acidimicrobiia; order Acidimicrobiales; family Acidimicrobilacustridaceae; genus Acidimicrobilacustris. The sequence continues at coordinate 8,460 of CAMAYJ010000060.1, forward strand.
GCTCATCGATGTTCCCCCCGGCGCTTCGATGCCAACGGCATCGGTCAGATGGTCACCGACGTTAGATCGTCACCTAAAACGATGTCGCCCGAAAAATGCGCTGCGGCAATAGCCCGCCACTCATTTTCTTGACCCGGACCAATGCCTGGCACGTAGTGAGTCAAAATGAGCGTCTTGACTCCCGCCTTCGTTGCAGTCTGTGCCGCCTGTTCGACAGTGGAGTGGTAGTCAAGGATGTCCAGAAACCGCTGAAGCGGGAAGAGTTTCACGATGTCATCGCGCAACACGGTTTGCACATAGGCCGTAGCTCCGACACACAATTCATCGAGGGCGGCGCACGGAATGCCATCGCCGCCGAGGACTACTGACGTACCTGAATGCTCGAGTCGGAACGCCACCGTTGGCTCGACAGGACGGTGGTCGGTGGCGCCAACAAGAACAGCAACGTCGCCGATCGCGAACGAGTCGCCCGGTGCAACTTCAACAACCGTCACCGCAGGAGGTTTGATGAGGTCATCGTGATGGGCGATGCGATACCCAATATCAAGAGAAAGCATTTCCATCATCTTGGTCACCACGAAGTTGAGACCAACCGGGCCGTAGATCGTGATGGGGTTCGGTTCTGGCGACATGATCCAACGGGTGGTGATGACGTCATTCAGATCGGTCAAGTGATCGCTATGAAGATGCGTTACGAGGATGGCCGAAAGGGCAGCAGGCCCAGCAAATGCAGCGGCGAGGCGCATCACCACGCCACGGCCGGCATCGCACAGAATCACCTGTTCACCAGCGCGCACGAGCGTTGACGGGCCCGCTCGGTTGGGGTCAGGGATTGGCGTACCGGTTCCGAGAAGGGTGATGTCCATGACTGGCCTCTGCTAACTCTTGGCGAACACACTGACAATAGTTCTGTGCCGCAGCCCGTGCCCGGTGTCGTCCGGTTTGGCCCTACCCTCCGGCCATGACCAGTGACATCATCGACGATCGCCTCATCGGTGCCCTGCACGTCCGAGCGCTGTCACGAGCCGGACTCGATCACGATGCCGCCGCCGAACACACCGTGGTGCAGGCCGGCACCCTCGAAGCACTGATGGCCGGCGGCTACGACGGCGATACCTCGCTGGCGGAAATCCTGCGCCTTGGCACCCTCGGGATCGGAACCGTTCAGGCTCTCAATGGTGAACTCATCGTTATCGATGGTCTCGCGTATTCCGCTCATGCCGACGGAACCGTGCACCCACTTGCTCCGACCGTCATGACTCCGTTCGCGGTCGTCACACCATTCGCGCCCACTGCCACGGCAACCGTTGACACGCCTTTGGACTTCGACGCGTTGCACGATGCTCTTGACGCGCTGGCGCCTGCCGATGCGCCCGTCATTGCCGTGCGCATCGACGGTGTCTTCACCGACCTTGTTTTACGCAGCGTCGAACGACAAACGAAGCCCTACAAACCATTGCGTGAAGTGGTTGCCCATCAATCAGAATGGCGCGTCGAACGGGCGACCGGAACCGTCGTTGGTTTTCGCTTTCCCGATGCGACTGCAGGCGTCGAGGTGCCCGGCCACCATCTGCATTTCCTTTCAGACGATCGCAAACTCGGCGGTCACATCATTTCCATCTCGCTGGAACAGGGTTCGTTGGCCGTTGACCCCTGCCACGATCTCCATGTTGAACTTCCACCCGGCATGGAACTCGGTCAACCGGGAACCGTCGACCGTGCTGAAATCGCCAGGATTGAAGGCGGAACGAAGGGCTAATCAGCGAACGAGAATGTTGCGGAACTGCCACGGATCAGACTCATCGATGTCATCGACAAACAATCCGAGACGGCGAGTAAGCGGAGTCCAGTCGGTGTAGTGACCTTCGACTGGTCCGAGGTACGGAACCTGCACCTCGAGACAACGAACATGGTCCATTTCGTCGGTTTCGACGATGCCCTCATTCGGATTCTCGAGCGCCCACACCACACCAGCAAGAACTGCAGAAGAGATCTGTAATCCAGTTGCGGTGTTGTGCGGCGCAAGTTCACGAGCCTCTTCAATCGAAAGACGTGAACCGAACCAGTAGGCGTTGCGGTCGTGGCCGTAAAGCAAGACACCAAGTTCATCGATGCCATCGACAAGTTCGACCTCGTCAAGCACGTGCTTCGTTGCCTGGTTGCGGCCGCCGTTGCCAAACAGTTCGTGGAACGAAAGCACTGCGTCATTGCACGGGTGATAGGCGTAATGACATGTGGGTCGGTAGACAACCTCACCGTTCTCGTCGCGCACTGAGTAGAAATCAGAAATCGAGAGCGATTCGTTATGAGTGACGAGGAATCCGTACTGCTCGCCCAACGTTGGGCACCAGGTGCGAACCCGAGTTTCCGCACCCGGCGATTCCAGATAGATGGCTGGTGATTCCGGATCAGAGAAATGATGAGCGTTTTCCGGCATCCACTTTTCGTGCGTTCCCCAACCAAGTTCTGCAGGCTGAAGCCCTTCGGAAATAAATCCGTCGACCGACCAAGTATTCCAAAAGGTGTCAACCGGCTTAGGGCTGGTCACCCGTTGCGTGTCACGTTCGGCGATATGAATGCCCTTGACGCCAACGGCCTGCATGTAGCGAGACCAAGCATCCTTGTCAGCTGGAGCAGGAGTTGTAAGCCCGAGACCAAGTTCTTCGTTCAGACGTACGAGCGCGTCTTTCACGAACCACGACACCATGCCGGGGTTGGCTCCACAACAAGAAACTGCAGTCGTTCCACCCGGCGAACGACGACGTTCTGCCACTGCCTTGCTGCGAAGGAACTGATTTGTGCGATCGGCGTTGTCGATTGACTGGTTGTAATAAAGACCAGGCCATGGTTCGACAACGGTGTCGATATAAAGAACGTCGAGTTCGCGACACAACCGCATGATGTCAACCGAGCTCGTATCAACTGAAAGATTGACGCAGAAGCCTTGACCTTCACCGTTGGTGAGGAGCGGCGTGAGGATCTCGACGTAATTCTCCGGCGTAAGTTCCACCTGTTGAAAGGCGATGCCGTATTTATCGGCGTACTGCTTGCGCTCGGTCAGAGGATCAAGCGCAATCGCGCGCGACTTGTCGAAGGCGATGTGGCGATCAAGAAGCGGCAGCGTTGCTCGACCGATTGAGCCCATTCCGATCATCACGAGCGGGCCATCGATGGCCCCCAGTTGTGCGCCACCGTGGGGCAGTTTCGGGTCAGTCATTTCAGGCACCTCGCTTGTCATCAGGGGGTAGGAACGAAGGGCAGAACTTAGTTGTTTCGGGCAACTCGAAGAAAACATCGAAATGAACGGTGTGCAATGCTTCTTTCGTGTCTCGACTTCTTCCCGATGATCAGGTGAGTGAGGCCTATCGCCTCACTCGACAGTCAGTGCTTGAACTCCTCACTCAGATTCCAGAGTCCTCCGCCACTGTTCGTGTTCCGGCATGTCCCGACTGGACTGTGCAGCAAACCGTTTCGCATTTCGTGGGCGTTCCTGAAGATCTCCTGGCCGGGCGTATGGAAGGCGTCGCGTCCGACGCGTGGACCAACGCACAGGTGCGACGTCATGAAGGTGAATCGCTCGCCGAACTCGCAACTGCTCTCGAAACAACGATCATTCCCTTCGACGCGATCTTGCCGGCCATCCCTCGCCCATCGAACTCGCAGTTGGTCATGGATGCAGTCACGCACGAGATCGATCTTCGTGAGGCACTTGATCTGTCGTGTGTCGACTCGTCACCCTCGCTCACCATTGCGAGGGCATGGCTCCTCGGCATGATCGAACGTCACGATTCGTTGCTTGGCGACCAACTTGAGGCCGTCACCTGTTCCGACTTCATCCTCGTCCGCGCACTCACTGGACGGTTCTCGATCTCGGCAATGGACGCTCATGGCCTGCCCGGCGCTCAGATCGCTGCGGCCTTGGCCGGCACCCCACTCAAGCCACCGGCCTAGCAAATAGTCCGAAATTCCCTTGTTGGGTGCTCGCAGGGTCTGCCATCCTCCGTGTCCCTTCACCCTCAATGCGCCCGCAACAGGGACAATCACGTATTGGTATCAATCTGATACCATTTAAAGATGGCTATGACCCTTCGACTCACCGACGACGAACAACTTGCCCTCCAGGCGCAGGCCAAGAGCGACGGCATCTCCATGCAGGAAGCCGCCCGCCAGGCGATCCGCGAGTACGTCGTCCGCCGTTCGCACGAAACCGCCGTGTCCGACGCTGCCGACCGAATCATGAACGCCCACGCCGAAGCACTTCGGCGTCTTGGTGAATGAATCCGGTGACGGTTTTTCTCGACCTCGCTGACGTTCTTGCTCTCGCTTCCAGATTGCTCGGAGATCCACCGCCGATCCGAGATGTCGGACTTCTTGAGTCAGCGGTCGCTCGACCGCGCACCGTTGTCTTTGGAGTTGAGGCGTACGAGACCATTTGGACCAAGGCCGCCGCGCTCCTGCAGTCAATCGTGAATAACCACGCACTCATCGACGGGAACAAGCGACTTGGCTGGCTCGCCACGGCAGTCTTTCTTGAACTAAACGACATGCCGATTTCACAGGCCTCAAACGATGACGTCTACGAGTTCGTGCTTTCGGTGGCGAGCGGCTCGCCCGAAGTCGATGAGATTGCTGAGCAACTTCAGGACCTGATCAATCGCTGAGGACCTCCTCTTAGCCACAGCAACCAGTTGCACGTGCTCGTTCATCCAACTTGTTGCAGTGCGACGAGAGGTAAGCAGCAGCTGGAACGTGAAACAACAACGTCGGAGCGAACCCAAACGACATCTTGCGTGTTGCTGGTGGCGTGGCGAACGACCGAAAACGCAACTGATTGCTCAGGCGAGAATCAACAGCGCTGCCATCATGCCTTCGATCAGGAGGCCAACGATGTTCTCCTTTGTACGCGATGAATCAATGATGAATGACACTGCTCGCGCAATAAAAGCCCCGGCCCATGCCGCTCCGAGCACGAGCGCAGCATCACTGCTGGCGATCAAGATGACGGCGACACCTG
>CAMAYJ010000061.1 GCA_945862505.1 Bifidobacterium breve
ATCGTCGTCTGACACATGTGGAGTTGTTGCACGCACCGGGTGAGCGCGCGCTGGCTGCTCGAGTCTTTGAACTTCTCGGTTGCACAGTGTCCGATAGCGATGGTCACTGGTTCACTGCATTTATCGACACGAACCTTCGCGATTACGCCAACAATTCGTTCTACGCGTCGGAGGCACCGGTGGAACAGATTGCCATTGAAGCCTCGCTTCCCGATTCTGTTGAAGCTTGGGTCGAAATGATCCGTGCCACACCGCAGAAGTCGCCTCACTTTGGCCTGCGTGTGGGAACGATTGAGGAACATCGCGAGATCATCGAACGCATCCTCAAGGCATCGACAAACGATCCCGAACTGCGCGGCCGCATCGAAGTGCTTGGTGTGTTCCCACACGATGCGCCCGATGCCATCGCAACAAACATGGACCAAGCATTCATCTGGACGAACGTTGTCGCCTCAGGCCCACTTCGACTTGGTCAAGTGATTGAAGTGCAATGGCATCTGCAAAAAGAACAGACGAACTGAAACTCAGCTGACTGCGCCGACGAGCATGGCGCGGATACCGAGACCCATCAGGAACAAGCCGCCCAGGCCGTACAGCAGATACTTCTTCTGTGACATCTGATGGCGGTAGCTGTAGATAAGGCCGACAACGATGATGGCGATAAAGCCATAGAACATGTGGAACTTCGGCGCCTTGATCCCCTGGCCCGCGACCATGGCCACACCCATGCCAACCTGCACAAAGATGCTCAATTCAACAATGACGATGAACCACCAAAGTGCGCGCGTGCGCAGTGGCTTAATCCAGTTGGCCGCTAATGCCCAGCTACCGGCAAGAGCGTTACCGATGATGACGAACCACGAAAAGGACTCATGAATGCTTCGAAGCATCGGAAGATTCTCGCGTTACTTCGAAGGGTCGACTGAAACGACCGGCTCATAGGCCCAGATCTCGGCACCAACGCCCACGGGGCGTTCTGCACCAGCACCGCCGGGATGTCCGCCAGCATGACCACCGGGGTGTCCGCCTGCAGCAGGAGCGCCTTCGGTTCCCCGATGCCCATCAGCAAACGCTGGAGAAGCAACCCACGCATTGAATGCGTCTTCGTCACGCCAGCGAGTGATGACGAGCCATTGGTCACGACCGTCAGTCGGCTTGAGGAGTTCGAATCCTTCAAACCCTTCAGCGCCATCGACTGCGCCCGCACGGGCAGCGAATCGGTGAGCGAGTTCGTCGCCGGCTTGGGCCGGAACGGTGATGGCGTTGATGCGGATGATCGACATGGTCTTTCATGGTTGCCGCCCCCAGCCGGTCGCGCCAGTCCAGCCCACCCGTAGACTCACCCTGTGCTCAAGGCAAACGATCCGTGTTGGTGTGGCAGCGGCCAGAAATTCAAGCGCTGCCACCGCGATGCCAAGCAACAACTACAACCGGGCACCATCAGCCCATGGCGAACCGTTCCTGCGGAAATTCCCCGCCCTGAGTACGCCGAGACTGGGCAGGTAACTCGGCGTCCCGAGGACCGAGTCAAGAGCCCTGAAATGATCGAACGCATGCGCCGGGCCGGAGCCGCTGCCGCCGAAGTACTCGCTATCGGTGCCGCGGTGATCGCTCCTGGAGTCACCACCGACGAGATCGATGCCGTTGTGCATCAGGCCTACATCGATCGCGGCGGTTACCCGAGCACGCTGAACTACCGCGGCTACCCGAAGTCGCTCTGCACTTCAGTAAATGAAGTCATCTGCCATGGCATCCCCGACGATCGCCAACTTCAAGACGGCGACATCGTGAACCTCGACGTCACTATTTGGCTCGATGGCGTACACGGCGACACCAACGCCACCTATTGCGTCGGCAATGTCGACGACGCGTCGAAGCGACTCATCGATGTCACACGACAGTGCCTCGATCGCGGCATCGCTGCTGTTGCGCCCGGTCGACCATTTTCTGACATTGGTCGCGCTATCGAAACGCACGCGGTCGCCAATGGGTATGAGGTTGTACGCGCATTTGTGGGCCACGGAATCGGCGAGCAGTTCCATACCGATCTACAGATCCCCCACTATTACGAACCCCGTATGACCACGATCATGGAACCGGGCATGGTCTTCACGATCGAACCGATGATTTCGATGGGCACGGGCCAGCACAAGATTTGGGACGACGACTGGACGGCAGTCACCGCCGACGGCAGTCGAACCGCACAGTTCGAGCACACGATTGTGGTGACTGATACCGCCATGGAAATTCTCACCACCGCAAACTGACATGAAATCAATCAACGTCACGCTCGAGTCGATGACCGTGAACGGCGAAGAAGTGCCGTTGCTCTCTGCCGACCTTGTCGTCGTGCGCCGACCCGAAACTGATCGCCTCGATTGGGAATGCGTTGCCTTCACGCTCTTGATGGACCCATTCCCACAGGAACCGGTGTTCTTAGAGATGGTTGATGTTGTCGAAAGTCGGACCCTTTCTGGCGATGCACTCGTTGTGCGATCAGATCAGAATCGACATGTCTTTCGTGGCGGCGGCGACCTCAGTGGCCTCATGCCCGAAGACGGACTCGAACCAAACCAGTAACGCACCGCCCGACCTTCGAGCGCAGCGGTAGCGTAGCGCCATGTTTCGTCACGTTGTGAACTTTCGTTGGAACTCCCAGTCCTCGCCTGAACACGTTGCAGCCCTCGAAGAGGCACTTTCCGGCTTACCTGCGTTACTTCCCGGCCTTCGCCGCTACTCCTACGGCAGCGACGCTGGATTAAACGAGGGGAACTACGAGTTCGCTGTCGTTGCCGAGTTCGACAACGCAGAGGGCTATCTCGTCTATCGCGACAACGACGAACACGCCCGAATCATTCAGACGCACATCGCTCCGTATCTCGATTCACGCACCGTTGTGCAGTTCGACTTCAACGACTGATTAATCAGACGAAAAGTGATGTGCCGAAGGGATCGCCCTCGGCGCGGCTGCTCTCAAGCGCAATAAACCATTCGGTACCGAACGCCATAGCGAAAACCTCGGGCGGCATCTTGAAGAAGAACGAATCGGGTCCGATCTGGCTTCGATGCGCCGCCATAGCGGCCTTCTTTACGTCCACCACTGATGCAACGTCGACGGCATGGGTAATGACGGCTTCGGGTGAACCGAATTCACCCCGATCAGCGGCTGCGGCACGCTGGCGCATCTGTTCAACGGTTTCGCCTTCAAGCTCGCCCTCAACCTCATTCTCAAAGAGCGAAGCATTCTCGGCCATTTGCTTCATGATGCGATCGCGGTTCATCGTCGATTGAAATACGCGATCGACACCAGCGATTTCTGCTGCACGCTTTCCAACGCGATGTACCTGAATGTGATCGGGGTGTCCGTAACCGCCGTGGGAGTCGTAAATGGTGAGAACATCGGCATCGACATCGATAAGGATCTTTGCGAGTCGCTGCGAGGCTTCTTCGACATCAGCCTGCCAGAAACACAGCGGATTCTCATTGGTGGGCTCACCAATCATTCCGCTGTCTTCGTAGCCAAGAAACTCGACGCGATCGAGGCCCATAAGTTCGGCGGCCTGATGGGTTTCAACAACGCGGCGCTCCCACAACGCTTCGCCTTCGTTCAGAACGCCCGGTTGTGGTTCACCCTGTTCACCGCGTGTGGCGACGACAAGGACGACACGGCGCCCGTCTCGGGCAGCAAGAGTCATCAAACCGCCCGTGGCGATTGATTCGTCATCGGGATGAGCATGGAAACACACGAGAGTTGTCATCAGGCGATCGCTCCTTCGACTCGAAGCGCAGCCAAGCGGGCATCGTCGGCGACACCCCACTCCTTCAATACCTCATCGGTGTGTTGGCCGGGATGTGAAGGCGGACGCTGAATGCTCGCTTCGGTGCGTGAGAACCGCGGTGCCGGGGCCGGCTGCACCACGCCAGCATTTTCAACGAATGTTTTGCGTGCAACCGTGTGCGCATTCGTGGTCGACTCCACAAGCGAAAGGATGGGCGCGACGCAGGCGTCTGAGCCATCGAATATCGCAGCCCATTCGTCACGAGTCTTTGTTGCAATCACTGCGGCGAGACGTTCCTTCAAGTGTGGCCACATCGAGCGATCGTTTTGCTTTGCGAATTCTTCGTCGCCGGCAAGGCCGGTCTTTTCGAGTAGTTCGGCATAGAACTGCGGCTCAATTGCACCAACCGAAAGGAACTTCCCGTCGGAACATTCGTAGACCTCGTAGTAGTGAGCGCCCGTGTCGAGCATATTGACCCCGCGCTCATCGCTCCAGAGACCCATCGCCATGAAACCGTGCATGAACGTCGTAAGTACCGCGGTGCCATCGACCATTGCCGCGTCGACAACCTGGCCCTTGCCTGAAAGCCGAGCCTCGATAATTCCGCATGCGATACCGAAAGCCAGAAGCATGCCGCCCCCGCCAAAGTCACCAACGAGATTGAGCGGGGGCTGCGGACGTTCATCGGGACGACCAATGGCCCCAAGCGCGCCACCAATGGCGATGTAGTTCATGTCATGGCCGGCCATTTGCGCCATCGGACCGTCTTGGCCCCAGCCCGTCATGCGCCCGTAGACAAGTTTCGGATTTCGAGCCAAACACGCATCGGGACCAATGCCGAGACGTTCGGTCACACCGGGACGGAAACCTTCAATAAGTGCATCGGCCTTCTCGACAAGACCAAGAACTGTCTCGACGCCATCGGGGTTCTTGAGATCGACCCCAATCGAGCGACGACCGCGATTCATCACGTCTTTCGGCGGAGTTGCTGGATCGCCGCCGTATACCTGCCCGGCACGATCGACACGAATGATGTCGGCGCCCATATCAGCCAGCATCATCGCCGCAAAAGGCCCTGGCCCGATTCCTGCAATCTCAACGATGCGAACACCTGCGAGAGGTCCCATAAGTGTGCTCCTAAAGGTGGAAAGAAAAGTGGTTACGCGTTGGTCCGAGCGGCGAGCGCAGTGACGTGCTCAATGATGGTGGCCCAGTACTGACGGGGCACATCGTGGCCCATGTCTTCAAGAACAAGAAACTCGCTGCCCCGCAGAGACTCAGCGGTGCGTTCGCCGCCGCTGAATGTCACCAACGGGTCAATGGTTCCGTGAACAACAAGAGCAGGAACATCGATTTCACGCAGGCGTTCGGATCGCGGCGGTGAGGTCACAATGGCGAGCAACTGCGCCACCTGTCCTTCTGGATGGAAGCAACGATCGAACTGCAATGCGTTGCGCTCAAGAATCCAGTCTTCGTCGCAATAGACCGGACCGGCAAGCAAGCGGCCTGCTTCAAGAGACTTCGCCAAGTTTGCTTCACGCTCAGTCGGCGCCGGCTCGAGCAATACGCCGACGGCCTCCGCTGTGGGTTGGCCGACATCGGGATCACCCGTGGTCGACATGATTGACGTGAGTGAAACAACACGCTCTGGGTTATCAATGGCCATCTGCTGAACGATCATGCCGCCCATCGAGGCACCAATGAGATTGACCCGATCGAGACCAAGCGCATCGCAGAGTCCCCACGCATCTGCAGCCATGTCAGAAAGTTGATACGGAGCCTCGATCGGCTTGCCCTGCAGATACCCAGCAACAGCTTCCATGAGATTGATATGGGTATCGATCTTCGTCGACAGGCCAACGTCTCGGTTGTCGAAGGTGATGACAAAGAAGCCACGGTCGACGAAACCCTGCAAGAAATCCGGACTCCACCATTTGAGTTGGCAACCCAGTCCCGCAACGACCATGAGTGGCGGATCGGACGGGTCGCCGAGGGTTTCATATTCGATTTCGATGCCGTTCGCTGGTGCACGCATGGGGGGAATCCTCGCCCCCACCCGGCATGTGGTCAAGCGACGACGACTACCGTTCGCTGCATGGGTGAAGGCGAACACTTCGATCGCAACCACGCCTCGGTTGCTGGGTATCGGATCGACCCGCTAAATGGCGCACCGGTCTGGATGGTTCCGACCCGCCAGGACAGGCCCAACCTTCCTGTCGAGACATGTCCGTTCTGCGTTGGCGGCCTGGAAGCTCCCGAAGATTACGAGGTCCAAGCCTTTCCAAATCGATGGCCACCGTTTGACAATGAGCGCGCAGAAATCGTTCTGTACACCTCCGACCACAACGCATCATTCGCTGATCTCACTCCTGATCACGCTCGCCGCGTTGTTGACCTGTGGGCGGAACGTTCTGCGGTGCTCGGCGCGCGCGATGACGTTGGTTATGTCCTGATCTTCGAAAACCGAGGTCCCGAAGTGGGCGCGACCATTACGCACCCGCACGGACAGATCTACGCGTTCGATATCGTGCCGCCGGTTGTCATCACCGAATATGCCAACGTGACAGAAAGTGCTTTCGAAGTTCCGTCGAACCAACTACTGGTTGCGACGCATGGCGAATGGTCGGCATGGGTTCCAAGCGCCGCTTCGTGGCCGTACGAACTCTTACTTGCCCCCTCGGTCGAGGTGGCTGATCTTCCGTCACTTAGCGGGACTCAACGCAGCCAGCTCGCCGCCCTACTCATCGATGTCATCGAGCGACTCGACGCTCTCTTCGACGCGCCGATGCCATTCATGATGTGGTTCCACCAACGACCGTTCGACGGCACCGAGCGCAGATCGCTTCGCGTGCATGCTCATATCGCGCCGATTCTCCGGTCGGCCGATACACAACGATTCGTTGCCGCTGGAGAACTCGGCAGTGGCGTGTGGTTCAACCCCGTTGATCCGGCAACCGCCGCCATGCACCTGCGCAACGTGAAATGACAGATCAGCACTTCACCGTTCATGCCCCAGGGCGCGTGAACCTGATCGGCGATCACACCGACTATGCCGGAGGTTTGGCACTTCCTTGCGCCATTGACCTCGGCGTCACAATTCATGCCGGACGAGGCGGCACCGACATCCAGCTCACCTCTGATGCGTTCGGTGGGAACGTTGTGATCAATCTCACCGAGATTCCCGAAATTCAAAGCCTTGAACCTTTCTGGGGTCGCTACGTCGCGGCGGTCGCACAAGAGTGCGCGGTGACCGAAGGATTTCGCGGGTCGGTGACGTCCACGCTTCCATCGGGTGCCGGTCTGTCCTCGAGCGCTGCTTTAGAAATCGCTTTGGCCGTCGCCATGCAATTCAACGGTTCACAAATGGAACTGGCTTCCTTAGGTCAGCGCTCCGAACATCGTGCAGTTGGTGTTCCCTGCGGACTACTTGATCAATTGAGCATCGTTTTCGGGAAGCGAGATCAGGCGATGGTGATCGACTTTTCCGACAATGCAATCGATCACGTTGCATTCCCTGAAGACCTTGACATTGTGATTATGCACTCAGGCCAGGTCCGTGAGTTGGTTGATTCGGAGTATGCGGAACGTCGATCGATGTGCGAGAAAGCCGCTCAACGCATCGGTCCACTAGCGACCGCGTCACTCTCAGAAATCGCGACGCTCGACGGTGACCTCGAGCGACGTGCGCGCCATGCGGCCAGTGAATGCGAGCGCGTTCGCCATGCAGCAATCGCCCTTCGCGGGAACGACCCGGCAACATTTGGCCAATTAATGCTGCAAAGCCATGCTTCGCTGCGAGATGACTTCGACGTATCGACATCGGTGCTCGACGAATTGGTCGACCGACTTTCTCAAATGCCTGGGGTCTACGGCGCTCGCCTAACTGGAGCGGGGTTCGGTGGCTGTGTTGTGGCTCTTTGTGAACGCAACGCCATCGAAGACCCAAACGCGATGACAGGGAGAGGCTGGCGCGTTCGTCCGTCCGACGGCGCTCGTGTCATCACCGAGTAACTACATACGGCCGAGCAGTTCCTGCTTCTTCATTTGAAACTCGTCTTCGGTGAGCACACCTTGGTCACGCAATGAACTCAGTTTCGCGATTTGATCGGGGATTGACTCGGCATCGCTATGGCCCTGCGCACGATTGATGCCCCCAGAGATCCGATCGGCGGCTTTGATCTGGTTGGCTTCCATCTGCTGATAGATCTCGTTTTGGACACCACTCGGATTGCGAATGTCGTTAAAGCGTTGCGCTCCATCCTTCGATGCCGATTCGATATCAAGATCGCCGAGGCCGAGCATGCGTTCAAAAATTCGCTGATGGAAGAAAATCGTATTGATCCGCTCGAGGGGAATTTCGATTCCGTGCTTCGCAATGATTCCGGTTCGGAAAATCACGCGATCTGAGGTGAGTACGAAATGTGTACTCACCCATCGGATGTAGCGCTGCATGAACCACACAAGGGCGGCGAAGACGAAGAGGGAGACCGGGATTTTTGCCCACGAGAGCCAACTCACACTGAGAGTGGCAATGGCGAGAAGAACGGCCAGGGCCAACATCACGGCCGACTTGGCGAAGAACCACCAGTGTGGGTGGAGGTCGAGGATGAGGTCCTCAGTGGCGTGGAGTTCGTCCTCGGGATAGGGCATGCCAAACCGTACCCGCCGGCACTGTCGCTGGCGGTGAGTACCGTCTCGGTCGTGGAACCCGACGCCCTTCTCGACGGCCTGAATAACGCGCAGCGTCTCGCTGTCACGTCCACGACCTCGCCCCTTTGCATCTTGGCCGGCGCCGGATCAGGAAAAACTCGCGTCCTCACCCGTCGCATCGCCTATCGGGCCGCCACCGGCGATCTCGATCCGCGCCATGTCCTCGCGCTCACATTCACCCGTAAAGCCGCCGGCGAGCTCACCGCTCGGCTTCGTTCACTTGGCCTTCGCGAACAGGTAGCAGCTGGCACCTTTCATTCGATCGCGTATGCGCAGTTGCGCACGCGTTGGGCCGAACGTTCCATCACTCCCCCACAGCTCATGACCAGAAAAGCCGGCTTTGTTATTGGCCTGCTCACCGGTGCCGAGAAGTCCACTCCCGGCATCGACTTCGTTTCCGAAATCGAATGGGCCAAGGCCCGCATGGTCGAACCCGAGGACTATCCCGAGGCAGCAAAGACTGCGGGTCGTAAACCGCCTATCTCCTACGAGGCCACTGCTGCGATCTACGCCCGTTACGAAGACCAACGTCGCCAGAAGCGGCTCATCGATTTCGATGACATGTTGCGCGTATGTCACCGCGACCTTTTGTCCGACGACGGTTTCGCCGCTTCACAACGCTGGCGCTTCGCCCACCTCTTCGTTGACGAATTCCAAGATGTCAATCCATTGCAACACGCACTCCTCGAAGCATGGCGAGGCGATCGCCCCGACCTTTGCATCGTCGGCGACCCAAACCAGGCGATTTACTCATGGAACGGCGCCGACCCCGAATTGCTCCACACCTTCCCGGAACGATTCCCAGACGGCGAAACTATCCGGCTTCTCGACAACTACCGATCAAGCCCTCAGATCCTTGCCGCCGCGAACGCACTGCTCGTCGGCGGTCGTGGAGTCGATCACGACGGCACCCAATCGGCCACACGCCCCGATGGTGCAATTCCTTCCATTCGAGAATTACCCGATGAACGCGCTGAAGCCGCCGCCATCGCCCGCGCTGCACGCGACCATCACGGCCCCGGGGCACGTTGGTCGAATCAAGCCGTCCTTGTTCGCACCAATGCACAACTACCCATCCTCGAAGAAGCGATGAAATCTGCCGGCATTCCCTTTCGCGTTCGCGGTGCCACTCCGCTCCTTGATCAACCCGAAATCAAAGTCGCACTTAGCGAACTCCGGCGCACGATTCGTCCATTTACCGACGCAATCCACGACCTTGCACTTTCGGTAGATATCGAAGACGAATCTGAAAGCGACCGCGCCGCTGAACGCCGAGCCAATCTCGATGCGCTCGTACAAATGGCACGCGACTACATCGCCATCGAAACACCCCCAACCGCCAATGGTTTCTTTCTCTGGCTCACCGCAACAACGCGAGCCGATCAACCCGACCCCAACGGCGATGCCATCGAACTCCTTACCTTTCACGCGGCCAAGGGCCTGGAATGGCCCATCGTGCATCTGGCCGGCCTTGAACAGGGCTACGTCCCCATCGGGCACGCCAAAACGCCGGGCGCATGGGCCGAAGAACGCCGTTTGTTCTATGTCGCAGCCACGCGAGCTGAACGCGAGCTATTGTGCACATGGGCAAAATCGCGCACCTTCGGCGAACGTTCTGTCCCACGCGAACGTTCCGAATTTCTCGATACGTACGCCACAGCGTGCGAAGCACTCGAAGCAGGAATCGATCCAATCGCCGTAGGCAATGGCACGACAGCCCCGCACCTCGCTCCTACCTCGGGCACTCGTTCATCGAAACCAAAAGCAAAAGGCTCGAAATCTTCGGGCGGTCGAAAGCGGCCGGGCTCTTACCCAGACTCGCTCGAGGCAACAGACCACGCACTGTTCGACGCATTACGCGCTTGGCGCTCTGAGCGAGCCAAGTCTGCCGACGTTCCCGCATTTGTCGTGTGCAACGACCACACATTGGCCGAAATTGCTCGACAGAAACCACAAACTCCAGTCGAACTGCTTCGCGTCTACGGCATGGGTGAAATAAAAGTCTCAAAGTTCGGCGGCGAACTGCTCACCATTATTTCGGGAACGCTTGGCTCCTAGCCAACAGTCGTTCAACCCTCGACGAAACCAAGCAGCTTTTTCGGGTCGACCGCAACGAACAAACCTTCCGCTTCTGCGCACAGCACATCGCCAGCATGCAGTGTGCCTTTGCAGAGGATCTTGCGCCCGCTCACCGACTCAAGGCGCGCCCGCAGATGAAGATCAGTGTTGAGCGGCGTTGGGCTCCGATAGTGGACCGTGAGTCGGCCGGTCATTCCGGCATGACCTGAGTAGGTCTGTGCCGCGCCCAGTACTTCGTCGAAGATGCCGGCGATGTAACCGCCGTGGAGACACCCCGGCGGACCTTCATACAGCGTGCTGAAATTCGCGATGGCATCGATCCCACCTTCCACAAACTCGACCACGAGCGGCAGCGCAACAGGATTCGCTCGACCAATGAATGGGCTTCGCTCCCGCAACCGATGGGCCTGATGGGCGACGCTTGTCTTCGCACTCGTCGCCGATGAGTCCGAATCACTTTGAGCAAGTACTTCTACAAGTCGGTCGATCTCTTGTGTGAGCTCAGCCAATTCATCGATCGATGCTGAAGTGGATTCCAATTCACGAATCAGCCGGCGAACAGCAGTTGCGGTGTCTCGGGCCGCGTGTTGCGCTGGCGTCACGGCCCGCAGATCGGACTCGAGCAGAACTGCATCTTCGAGGTTGAGCATCTTCTGCATTGCGCCCACGCCGAAAACATTCGGGGTGTCGACGATTGGTTTGTCGTCCATCAATCGAACTGCGCGATCACGGGAGCATGGTCGCTCGGTTTTTCGCCCTTGCGGGCATCACGGTCGACTCGAGCGTCGGTGGAACGGGCGGCCAGCGAGGCCGTCGCCATGATGAGGTCGATTCGGAGTCCCCTGCCTTGATGGAAGTCGCCCCCGCGATAATCCCAGAAGGAATAGAGCCCGCCTTCCTCGTGATGACGGCGGTAAACATCTTCGAGGCCCCAGGCTTCTAGGTCTCTGAGGGCTTGACGTTCGGGTTCACTCACGTGGGTATTGCCGACCCACGCTTCCGGGCTCCAGATATCTCGATCGTCGGGGCAAATGTTGAAATCGCCGCAGACGGCGACCTCAGCCGATGAGTTCTCCCGCCGCTCGAGCCTGGCCCGAAGGCGTTCGAGCCATCCGAGTTTGTAGGTGTAGTGCGGGTCGTCGAGCGCTCGTCCATTCGGGACATAGACACTGGCAACCCTGACCCCGCCGCAGGTCGCCCACAGGATCCGGGCATCGCCGTCTTCTGGGCCGTCATCGTCCCAACCAGCCACGACGTCCTCGAGGCCCACCTTCGACAAGATGGCCACGCCATTCCATTGGCCTTGGCCATGGTGGGCGGTTTCATAACCCATCGCACTGAAGACCTCAGCGGGAAAGGCCTGATCCTTCATCTTCGTCTCTTGGAGACAGATGACCTCGGGACCATTTTCGGCCAGCCATTGCTCGACCCGAGGAAGCCGGGCCTTGAGCGAGTTCACATTCCACGTCACGATTCGCACAGTTGACGAATCTATCGGCCGCTGCCCCCCGCTGACTGACACGGGCATCCGGCGCCACCATTAGAGTCGACCGACGTGGCTGATGACTCTGCTTCCCCCATCGCAGGACCAAACGCGTGGCTTGTCGACGAAATGTTCGAACAGTTCCGCTCCGACCCTTCTTCAGTGAGCGAAAGCTGGCGAGAATTCTTCGGCGGTTATTCCCCCGGAGCATCAACAACGGCGGCGGCTCCACCCGTCGCGAGTGCGCCCGCACCGAAACCATCAGCAGCGACACCGACAGCACCGACTGCCGCTCCTTCGCAAAGCGCGCCAACCTCGCAAACTCCGCCAGCAACGAGCGACGCTCCGATCGGCACTCCGCTTCGAGGCGCTGCAGCGCGAATTGTTTCCAACATGGAAGCAAGCCTCGACGTACCAACCGCAACATCGTTCCGCGAGATTCCCACGAAACTGCTTGAGGTCAATCGAAAGTCAATTAACGGCTACCTCTCGCGCAGTCGAAGCGGAAAGGTTTCATTTACCCACATCATCGGTTACGCAATCGTTCGCGCGATTGTCGACGGAATGCCGATCATGAACTCGGCGTTCACGACCGATGCTGAAGGTAAGCCCTATGTCGTTCGTAACGAAAGCGTCGGGCTCGGTCTCGCTGTTGACGTCGAAAAAAATGATGGAAGTCGTTCACTACTCGTCCCCTGCATCAAGAACGCTGAGAACCTCAACTTCGCTCGGTTCTACGCCTCCTACGAAGAACTCGTGCGGAAAGTCCGCTCAAATAAGTTGTCTCCAGACGACTTCGCTGGCGTTTCCATCACTCTGACCAACCCCGGCACCATCGGAACGCTCCAGTCAGTGCCGCGCCTTATGCCCGGTCAAGGCGTCATCGTTGGCGTCGGTTCACTCGACTACCCAATTGCGTTCCGTGGCGCCGATCCGGCCACCATTGCGTCGCTAGGCATGTCGAAGGTCATGACCCTGACCTCGACGTACGACCACCGCATCATTCAAGGCGCCGAATCGGGACTTTTCCTCAAGCGCATCCAAGAACTCCTCATGGGCGAGCACAAGTTTTACGAGGACATCTTCGAAGCTCTCGGTCTCCCCTACGAGCCAGTCGAATGGGCTCACGACGTCAACCCCAATGATCACCAAGAGTTGATGCTCGAAAAGAACCTCCAGGTTCGAGCCCTTATCAATATGTTCCGCGTTCGCGGTCACCTCGATACCGATCTCGATCCGCTCGATCTCACCGAACATCATCTGCACCCCGAACTCGACCCTGC
>CAMAYJ010000062.1 GCA_945862505.1 Bifidobacterium breve
AGCGTGGCGAACTCAACCGTCGATCCTCCGACGAAGACAGGTTCAAGTTGAGCAAACGGAGTTGCCCGACCCGTGCGTCCGATCGACACCTGGATGTCGATGAGTTTGGTTGTTCGTTCTTCGGGCGGAAATTTGTAGGCGATCGCCCAGCGAGGAGCGCGAGAAGTGAATCCCAACTCGCGCTGCAACTGCAGATCATCGACCTTCAGCACCACTCCATCGATTTCATAATCGAGATCATGGCGATGCTTCTGCCAATGCTCAAGGTGCGCATCTACCTCGTCGAGGCCCTGCAAAACTTTCACATCGGGATTGACTGGAAACCCGAGCCCACTGAGAAACTCAAAAATCTGATGATGATCTTCAAGCTGGGGACCACCTATGACTTCACCGAGTTGATAACTCCAGAACGAAAGATTTCGTGAAGCAGTAATCGCTGCGTCTTTCTGGCGCAGCGAACCGGCCGCTGTATTTCGAGGATTTACATAGGTGCGCTCGTCGGCCGCGATCTGGGAGGCATTCAGTTCCTCGAACGCTGAAATCGACATGTACACCTCGCCGCGCACTTCAAGGACCTCAGGGCAACCCTTTGGCAGACGATGCGGGATTCCCTGAATCGTCCGCACATTCGCAGTGACATCTTCACCAACACGACCATCGCCGCGAGTCGCTGCTTGCACAAGCGACCCATTCTCGTAACGAATCGAAACAGCGAGCCCGTCGATCTTCAGTTCAGCAACAAGTCGTGCTGACTCCTCCGATTTACCCAGTTCGTCGAATCGACGCTGAAGGCGCGCGCCCCAGGAAACGACCTCAGCCGGAGCAAACGCGTTGTCGAGGCTCATCATCGGAACGCGATGCTCAACAGACGAGAAGGTGACGGTCGCAGATCCGCCTACCGCCTGAGTGGGGGAATCTGGGGTTATGAGGTCGGGGTGCTCCTCCTCAAGTGCAATGAGTTCGCGGAGAAGTTGATCGAATTCGGCATCGGGAATCTCCGGCGAGTCCTGTTCGTAATAGAGCCGGTTGTGATGGCGAATGGCATCACGTAATTCGTCGATACGACCTGCGGGGTCGAGGGTTCCATCAGACGAACGAGACACGAGCGAACACTAGCGAGGGCAGCGCCCTAAACGTCGCTGTTAGGCCCCAACGGAAATACGAGCACCGGCGGCTTGACCTTGCAAGCGTTCGGCCAAACGAGAGGTGTGTTCCATAACTTGCTCGGCCTGCGTGACGCCATGCTGAGCAAGACCGCACACCGGCGTGATGATCGCGTTGGTTCGCAGCAACAGAGGGTCGCAGCCTTCATTGGCAAGATCGCACCACACCGAGGACAAACGACGCCACAAGCGATCGACACTTGTTCCGATCGGGCCGTCAGTCGGAACTGCTCCCCAAGCGATCCACCCACCACGATCGAGGTAGTCGCCGACGAGCCCTGAATGTTTCGCAATGCGTTCATCCACCGGTACCGAGAGAATTCGCGGTCCTGTGCTCAACAGAAGTCGATAGTCAACCGCCGTGCAGCAGTGAAGTCCTGTGATCGCTTTGGCTTCAACCGCAGCCATCGCCGATGACACCAAATCGATCCCCTCATTCGGGCCAATAGGGAATCCATCGTCTGTCAGCGATCCCATTGCTGGTTCATCAAGAAAGACAAGGACCTGTGCTTGCGGCACTCGAAGAAGAACGTGATCGACTAATCGCTCGATGCGATTGCGAACGGCAAGACCAGCGATACGGAACGCAAGGTCGATTTCTATTCCCGCACCCCAAAGCGCAAGTCCCAGAGTCACCGGCCCGGTGAGCGAAACTTTGATCGGTCCATCGCGATCGGCGATCGCGGTGAGAAACGCGCGCAGCCCCACCCAAGCGTCACTTGAGAGTCGCTCGTCATCGAGTGGCGCTTCAGGATCGACAAGATTGAGATCGACATGGATCGATCCATCTTCGGCAATTGTTACGCCAGCTAATCCCGATGCGGCCTGAGCAATCATTCCCTCACGGCGTGATCGAGCCGGCAACGAAGGTGCCGATGGCAAACGGGGACTGTGACGCAGAACGAACTCAACGGCATCACTTGGATCGCAATGGGGCAGGTAACCGATTCCCGTCGACAAACCCGACGGCAGCGCGAGCGACGCGACAAGCGAACTCATGACTGGCTCCCCCGGCTCATGCCCCGACGTTCCATCCCGCTCCCACTCCCAAGCACCGGCCACCTTTTTGAACCAAAAATGGCCCGTAGATCTGTGGCTGAAGTCACATGGTTAGCGATGGCGGCCGAGATCGGCAAATCTCATCAGTGATGACTCCCACCAGCAGAGCCGTCAGCCGATGGGCCCCCGCCCTCGTCTGGCTGTCACTCCCCCTCACCGCCGGCTCTTCCTTCGCCAATGCACTCGACCACCGAGCCGCGGCAATTTCGCTCACGGCGGTGATTGGACTCTGGCTGTTGTGGGTCGTGGGTCTCATCGCCGCGCTGACCCCAAGTTCGGTATCGCTCACCACGCTTCGAATCCTCATGCCCGCGTCCGTCGTCGCAGCAGCCTGGGCGGCGCTCGTTGTCCCGCACGGCGCCGACCTCGCGGAGTCCGCCGCCCTCGGCGTCACATCGTTATGCGCGGTGCTTTCACTTTCTGCTGCAGTTGGCTACACGTTCATCAACGGGTCTTCCTACGGCGATGAGCGCAGATTCCCACTCCGCCCACCCGGCCCCGTTGTATTCGGACCCGTCGAAATTGTGTGGGCCGCAATGGTGGCGTCAGTTTTCGCAGGGCCAATGCTGCTCGCCGCGAAGCAGTGGATCCCCGGAGCCCTCATCACCGTTCTTGCCCTCGCTCTTGTGGTCGGTGGAGCCCGAGCGCTTCATCAACTTTCAAAGCGATGGCTGGTCTTTGTTCCCGCTGGCATCGTTCTCGTCGATCGCACATCGCTGCTCGACGCTCTTCTTGTGCAACGCCACACTGTGGGTTCAATCGGACTGGCAGAGGAAGACTCAACTGCTGCCGACCTCAGTGCGGGTGCGCTCGGAATCCAAGTCGAAGTCCGGCTTTCGACGACCGATTCGATTATTCCGACTCCGCTAAGGCGTGACCGTCGCAAAATCGTTGAACCCGTCGACGTCGACGCTGTTCGGTTCACCCCTAGCCGGCCGGGGTGGGTCCTCGACGCCGCCAGAGAACGTCGCTTTACCGTCGGCTAACGAGTCCGCCACCGACAACGAGATTGTTGTCGTAAAGAACGATGCTCTGACCAGGCGCCACTCGGTGGGTTGGAGTCGCCCAAACAACTTCAAGCCCACTTGGGGTTTCGCGAAGTTCAGAAACAACAATCTCGTCGCCATGCGCGCTCAATTGTGCGGTAACCGTGGACGAAGCCAAAGATTCGACGCGCGCTGCGTCATCGACCCAACCGAACGAATGCAGTGACTCGCTGGCGACGTCGAGATCTTCGGCTGTTCCAACAAGCACGCTTTGACCAGCTACATCGACGTCGAGCGCATAGCGAGGACGACCGTCGATCCCGATTCCAAGGCCGCGACGTTGACCGATCGTCACAAGCTCGACCGCCTCAACCGAACCAAGTTGTTCTCCGGTTTTGTCAACGAGGCGACCGGGGTGCATATCGATTCGATTACCAAGGAACACTCGCCGACCACCACCAGTATGGGAAATGAAACAAACGTCTTGGCTATCGGGCTTGCCTGCCGTACGCAGACCAAGTTCAGTTGCACGCTTTCGCACATCGTCTTTGGTCATTCCACCAATTGGGAACATCACGTTTTCCAACTGAGAAGCCTTCAGCATGTGCAAGACGTAACTCTGATCTTTGGCAAAGTCCGCACCGCGAGTCAGACGAGGTCTGCCATCGGCCGTTCGCACAACCTGCGCGTGATGACCGGTAGCGACAACGTCGAAACCCAATGCCTCGGCCCGGGCCATAAGCCGATCAAACTTGAGGTGCCGGTTGCATTCGATGCAAGGGTTCGGAGTAATTCCTCGGGCATGATCAGCGACATAGGGTTCGACAACGTCGCGATCAAAGTCCTCGGAGAAGTTGAACACCAAATGATCGATCTCGAGTTGCTGTGCCACTCGGCGAGCGTCATCAACGTCGCTTACTGAGCAACAACCAGAGTCGGATTCGCCTCCCCACAACTTGAGCGTGACGCCCACGACATCGTGGCCCTGGTCGCGCAACATTGCCGCGGCAACCGAGGAGTCAACGCCTCCAGACATGGCAACCATTACCTGCATCGTCAGAACCCGAACTTTCGAAGTTGTTCTACTGCGGGCGGAATAACAGCAAGCGCCTCATCGACATCGGCTTGGGTACTCGACCAACCCAAAGAAAGCCGCAGCGAACCGCGAGAAAGATCGCTTTCGATGCCCATCGCCGCAAGTACGTGCGATGACTGCATTGCGCCACTGGCACAGGACGAAGCTGCGGACGCAGAAACCTCGCCTCGTTCAAGCAGGAACAGAAGCGCTTCGCTCTCCACTCCAGGAATACACAGATGGGCAATTCCTGCAGCCCGATTCGACCGAGCAGCGCCTGCTGTTTCGATGGTCCCTGGAAGTGCAGCGAGCAACCCGTCGAGAAGTTGGTCTCGCAGATTCTCGATACGGGCGATTTCGGAGACTCGATCCTCGGCAGCAAGGCGCGCGGCAGTCACCATGGCAACAATCCCAGGAACGTTCTGCGTTCCGGAACGTCGTTCTCGCTCTTGGCCTCCACCCAACTGCCGAGCAGTAAGCGCAATACCGTCGCGAACAACGAGAGCGCCAACGCCTTTCGGCCCACCGAATTTATGCGCGCTCAAACTAAACGAGTCGACGGCGGAACAGGCCTTAGCAATATCGGTCCAGCAATAGGCCTGCACCGCGTCTGAGTGCAGCACTGCAGCCGGTGCTGCCTTGCGAACAACCTTGCTCAACGATTCAAGATCAGCGATGACACCCGTTTCGTTATTGACGACCATTAACGAAACAACCCTGACGGGACCTTCCGCCAGTACTCGCTCGAGATCAGCGCAATCGACATTGCCGAGACGATCAACCGCGACGAATCGCCCATCGAGCGCAGCAACGGGATCAAGTACTGCGTGATGTTCAACCGCGCTGCAGACAGCGGCACCATCGCCTGAACCGAGACCAAAGATCGCCAAGTTGTCCGATTCAGTCCCACCGCTAGTGAAGATCACGTCACCCGGTTCGGCTCCGACAAGGCTGGCGAATTCCTCACGAGCGTCATCGACGGCTCGACGCGCGTCACGTGCGAATCGATGGGCCCCCGAAGGATTGGCATAACGCTCAGAAAGAAAGGGCAACATCGCTTCAATCGCCTCGGGACGCATTGGTCCCGTCGCAGCGTGATCGAGGTACGACGTCATTCCTAAAGGGTACCGGCCGACTGATGGCGCCATCACGGGCAGACTCTCGTTGTGCCCCCCGCAGACCCTTCAGACCCGAGTAGATACGGACGCTCCTTCGCCGACGTCTACGACGATTGGTACGCGAACTCCTTTGATACCCACGCCGCAGTTGAGGCACTCACGCTCCTGGCCAGTGGCGGATCGGTCTTAGAACTCGGGGTTGGCACCGGTCGCCTCGCAATCCCGCTCAGTCAACGCGGCCTGCGGGTCATCGGTCTTGATGCTTCGCCGGAGATGCTCGATCAACTCGCTCTCGCCGATCGCGAGCAGAGGGTGACACGAGTGCTCGGCGATATGACGGACGCCACCACAGCGCTGGCGCTCGCGGAAATCGGCGATCGGTTCTCGACGGTGTTTTGCGCGTTCAACACACTGCTCAATCTCATCAGTCTTGACGACGTAATCCACTGCTTCGAGGCCAGCCGCTCACTACTGACCTCCGACGGCAAATTGGTCATCGAAGCGTTCGTCCCAGTTGCGCCCGAATCGATTCCACCGAACTCTCTTTCGCCAGCAAACGTGAATTCAGATGCCGCAGTCTTCATCGAAACGACGTATGACTCGGCAACCTCAGTTCTGACTGGTCGACATATCGAAGTTCGTCCTGGTGTTCTCGCCATCCGCCCGTGGTCAGTTCTGATTTGCGGACCACTCGCTCTCGACAAAGCTGCGGAAACCGCCGGACTCGTCCTCCAAGAGCGATGGAGCGACTGGCAGGGAGCGGCGTTCACCGAGGACAGCACCACACACATTTCCATCTATGGCCCCGATACAACGTTCTGAGTGCCCACTCCCTACGCTGGGCCTATGGCAACTATCAGGGTGAGCACGGTCATAGATGCGACAACAGACGAAGTCTGGGCAGTCGTCGAGAACGTAGCTGACCATGTCGACTGGATGCACGATGCGGTTGCAATCCGCTTCACGACTCCGACGACTTCTGGCGTTGGCACCACGTTTGATTGCGACACAAAAGTCGGTCCATTCCGCCTTACCGACAAAATGGAAATCACCGAGTGGGAACACGGAACCACCATCGGCGTCCGCCATGTCGGAATGGTCACTGGAACCGGAGCATTCACGATTCTCCCCGTCGGCGAGAATCGTGCTGGGTTTCAGTGGAAAGAATCACTCACCTTCCCATGGTGGATGGGCGGCCCAATCGGTGCGCTCGTTGGCGGTCAGGTTCTCAAACTCATTTGGAAACGAAATCTCAAAGAGTTGAAGGCAATCGTCGAATCTCGATGACCTAACGCGCTGCCGCCCACAGGCAGCCGCCCCACAACGCAACCGTGATCGCGATGCATGCAGCGGTGCCTGCCCACGGACTGCGCACCGCACTGTCGAGCGCAAACACAATCGCCCCGACTGCAACACCGGCGATAAGCCCGCCGACATGTCCCCCCACCGAAATTCCCGGTACGGCAAATGTGAGCAACAGGTTGATGACGACGAGTCCGCCAATTCCGTTGCGCCAGATATCGATACCGGCCCGGCGCTGTGCAATCACCGCAGCACCCATGAGCCCAAAGACTGCTCCTGATGCGCCGACAGTTGCGCTATTCGGCGAAACAAGGAGCACTCCGAATGATCCAGCGACAAGACACGCGGCATAGAGCGAGAGAAAACGTGCTTTCCCCAGCAATGGTTCGAGCTGAGCGCCAAGCAAATACAGCAACAGCATGTTCATGACCAGATGCAAAATCCCGGAATGGAGAAAACCTCCGGTGACGATTCGCCACCACTCCCCATAGGCAACACCAACGAACCGAAATGAGAAGCCATTTACTTGGTAACTCGCAACACCACCCGCGCCAATAAGTAATCCACGATCAGTAGCAGTGCCACCGCCATTGAAAAGTGAACCGCCGGTCGCAACCACAGCGATAAGTCCAATCACATTCAATGCAATCAGCACTTCGGTAACAATTGGTCGGCCCGCGCGCATCTCGCCGAAACGGATGACCGGTGACTTCTTCGCTGCGCCCTTAATACATTCAGGGCACTGGAAGCCCACCGAAGCTGGAGTCATGCACGATCCACAAATCGTGCGATTACACCTCTGACAACTCACGCCGGCTCGGGCATTCGGATGGCGATAACAGGTTGACATTGGTTGCGTCACTGCGCACCAACCTTCAACGACCAAGTGTCTCGGAAGGAACGCTTCATCGACCCGTGAACTGCGCTTTGCCGGGACCGTTCTCGAGGAACGACGCAACACCGATGCGGGCGTCGTCGGTTGCGAACACTTCAACAAACGCGTCCTGTTCGAGTTCAAGGCCAACGTCCAGTGAACCTTCGAGGCCCGCGTCAATCACCCGTTTGGCGATTGCATGTGCTTGCACTGGTCCAGCAGCGAATGCTGCAGCGAGTTCAAAGGCACGGCTCTCAAGGTTCTCGGGATCCACTACTTCATCGGCCAGTCCGATTCGCAGCGCTTCATCAGCACGAACCTGACGGCCACTGAGGATGAGGTCTTTTGCGCGCGATGGGCCCACCAAGCGTGCCAATCGTTGCGTGCCACCGCCGCCCGGAATAATTCCAAGGAGGATCTCCGGCTGCCCGAACTTCGCGCCGGTTGAACACACTCGAAGATCGCAGGCCAACGCGAGTTCACAACCGCCGCCGAGCGCGGGGCCAGCAACAGCAGCAATGACAACTCGGGGAATTGCTGCGACGGCATTCAGCGCTTCGAGGAAGAGCCGTCCGATCGCGCGAGCTTCGTCAGGTCCAGCAAACTCCGAGATATCCGCACCAGCGGCAAAAATCCGATCGCTTCCGACAACCACTACCGCACCTGGCGGATTCACCGTCAATGACTTAGCAGCATCACGTAATTCGCTCAATACCTTTGAGGACAAGGAGTTGACCTTGCCGTTCTGAAGACGAAGTACCGCGACACCGTCGTCTCTGCGTTCGACTGCAACCAGTGGCTCTGCCATGGAAAGCGACCCTACCGGGTTGCCTGTGAAGAATCAGCGCACGAGCGCCTGCGCCTCTACCACCCTCACGGGAAATTCCACCGTTCTTGTCAGCGTGCCAAGCGGTTCGCCGCCCAATTCGCTTGACGTCCATTCGGCACCCCAAGTGACAGTGACACGAACCCATTCCACTCCCCCGCTGGACCACATCGATGAACGGCCGAAGGTGTGGGTACATCCCGACCACTGCTCCGAAGGTTGTCGCCCAACGTCGTAGGCAATTCCTTGATCACACCAAATGCGTGTTCCATCCTCGAACTCCCAAAGCGATGTCTCGGGCCAGGCATCGACGCTTGCCCACACGTCACCGATTGATGCTGTTACCCAAATCCGCTCCCAAGGTTCCTCCAACCACATCCACATCGGGAGTCCCACCAATTGAGAATCTGGCGGATTGACGCGTGGCCGTGGATCAGGAAGTTCGAGTCGACGCCGAGCTTCATCGACAGCCCGAGCAGTTACGCCAGCTCCACCAAACGGATCGCCAGGATCGAAAGCGACATAGCGAGTGTGAACCCGCACACCCGTCTCGTCGGTACACCCAAGCATGTAGAACTCGCCGCGAACAGGATTGACAGGGCCCGCTACCCAATCGACCACGGGAGTCGGATCGAGAACTGACATCACCGGCGCTACGACTGCGTAATACCCACAGCGCCAGCGCGCTCCTCCCGAAGTACTTGATCGCCACGAACTCAAGGTTCCATCTCGGGTCACGACCACAATTGCTTCGGGTACTCCGTTGACGATTCTCCCGATCGCTTCACCCCCACCCACACGGGAGTTGAACGCAAGATCACTACCGATGAGTGAGACCGTGAAAATGATCGTCAGCGCAACCATTCGTCGACGCACGCGCACCTCCAATTAGCGAAGGATCGGCACGATAGCGACAGCTCCAACAACGATCTAGAGCGACACCGCTATTCAGTTCAGATGACCTAGGCCTGAAAACTCAGTCGAGCAAACTGTTTGCCGCGGCCCATGGGTCGAGACGATGTGCAGCAATGTCATCGCTGGCTTTGCGCCAAGCATCGCCAGATGCCAACTCTTCGACACGTGCTGCCATCAACGAGTTCACGATGCGTCGAAGCTCTTGTTCGCGTCGCACCGCGCGACGACGTTCGAACTCTCCACTCGAGCGTGACCATTCACCATGTTGTTGGATTGCTGCCCAAAGTTCTGCAGCTCCCGCGCCTTCGGTCGCAATCGTTCGAATAACCGGCGGACGCCATTCCGACCCTGATCGCAACGAAAGCATGCGCTCAAGATCGGAAACGGTTTCATCGACGCCCGCCCTATCGGCTTTGTTCACGACGAAGATGTCAGCGATTTCCATCAGGCCGGCCTTATTCGCTTGCACAGTGTCACCCCAGCCTGGATTCACCACAACAACCGTTGTGTCCGCCTCACCCGCAATTTCGACTTCGACCTGGCCGACGCCCACCGTCTCGATCAGTACCCATTCCATTCCCACTGCATCAAGAACTCGAGCAGCATCCGGAACAGCAACGGAAAGTCCGCCAAGGTGACCACGAGTGGCCATCGATCGAATAAAGACATCGTCGTCGAGGACGTGTTCGTCCATGCGAACGCGATCTCCCAATATGGCTCCACCGGTGAATGGTGACGATGGATCGATAGCCAGCACACCGACAGCAACATCGGCAGCACGCATTTCGCGCACAAGCGACGACGTAAGTGTCGACTTACCGGCGCCCGGTGCTCCGGTTATGCCCACTGTTGTTGCCCGACCCACAAGTTCGTGTGTGACTTCACTCACTGATCGAGCCTCGGCACCTCCACGCTCAACCTTGGAAAGCAGACGCGCCAGCGCAGAGCGATCGCCGGAGCGTGCGGCATCGAGAAGTGTCGCCGGTTCACCGTCGGCAGACGAGGTCATGACTCCACGCTAGGACAGCAACCGCCACCGGACAGGACTGAGTTCCCCAGGCGCACGGAGGGAACCACGCTCGATCAAAGAGAGACTGGGGTCTCGCCAATGACGTAATTCGCTGCGCCTGCGTCAATAACTTCCGTTACGCCCGGCACCCGATCGATGAGAATGCGCTCAAGTCCGGCCTTGAGCGTGACCGTTGATGCAGGACATGACACGCAAGCGCCAATAAGTTCAACCGTCACGAGGCCGGTCTCTTCATTGACATCGTGCAGAAGGACATCGCCATTATCGGCCTGAATAGCCGGGCGGATGACTTCGATGACCTTCTCTACCTGTTCACGCACAGAGCGAGTCTATGGAACCGGAGCCCCAGCGCCACACCCGAGCGTTTCGCCCACAGTTACCGTGCGAGACTCGGGCTGTGATCTCCTCAATCTTTGGACACCAAGGCGGTTGGGATGAAGCGCTCATGGTGCTTGTCCCTATTGCCATCTTTGTCGGTCTTCTTTTGCTGGCCAATAAACGAGCGAAAGCCATTCAGGCCAAGCGCGCTCAAACAGATCCAGTACCAGAAGACCCCGAACGCCCAGAAACGAGCGATTCATGAGCATCGGAACCGTTCACTTTTTTGCCGACCCGTGCTGTCCCTGGACATGGAACACGAGCCGATGGTTGGTCGAGGCCGCCGAAATGGCCGGCGTCGACATCGTCTGGCGCACGATGTGTTTAGCGGAACTGAATAAGGACCGCGAGGTTTCCGACCATTTCCGACCGAAATTGACATGCAGTCGACGCATGGCTCGACTCCTTGAGGCGTTGCGGGCCGAAGGCCGCAATGACGAGATGCAAGCGATGTTCACTTCGTATGGCGCTCGCGTTCACCATGATGACCACGATCCAGGCGACGACCTCATCACCGCTTGTGCAACTGACTGCCGCGTTGATCTTGCTTTCACCATCGATGCAATTAACGATGCATCCTGGGACCCAGCAATCACGGCTTCAGTCGCCGAAGCAATGGAACTCGCCGGCCCCGACGTAGGTTCGCCGATCATTGCCGTACCGGAGCTCGGTCGCGGTTTCTTTGGCCCCATCGTTTCCCCCCCGCCCACCGGTCGAGACGCGCTTGCATTGTGGAATGTGCTCGAAGCCTCCTTCGAACTTCCGACATTCTTCGAACTGAAACGAGGGCGACGCGACGGGGTCGCCTTCGGCCCCCGTCCGTGACGCGGTTAGAACACCGACACCGAGTACCAATCGACTCGGCAACAACGTGGCTTGCACCACGCAACGACGTTGTCATCGAGCGGGCAATTGAAACCACGAAGTCGACCGCAACATTCGAAGCCCACGTCGGACCATTTCACAACTGGCATCGCGAGGTTGTGCTGACCTCAGATTCCGATGGTCACATGATCGTCGATGAAATCGTCGACTATCGGCTCGCAGTTCCGTTTTGGGGAGTTCTCTTTCGACCTGCACTTCGCCATCACCTGCGTCGCGCCCCGCGACCAGGAGGACATCAACCATGGTGGGCACCTCCAGAAGCACTTGATGCGCGCGCTGCAACGGTGCTTTCCGTTCTCTGTGTGTTCGCGGTCATCAGTGGCTACTTAGGAACACTGATCACTCAGACGCTCACCTACGCTGCCGATCAATTTGGTGCAGGTACGGGTGAACAGGGAACGCTCCTCGCAATCGTGCGTGTGGGCGTACTGCTCTCTCTTGGGATTGTGGCCATGGCCGATACGCACGGTCGGCGGCGGGTTTTGGTCACCTGCCTTGTTGGCTCATGCGCGGTCACGGCACTCGGTGCTGCATCAACGGGAATGATTTGGCTCGGGACGTCTCAAACCTTCGCTCGGGCGCTTTCAACGGTCGTCGTAATTCTCATCGCCGTCGTTGCCGCTGAAGAAATGCCCGCAGGCACTCGCGCCTTTGCCGTTTCTGTTGTCACGATGACCGCCGCGTTGGGAGCGGGCATGTGTGTCCTAAATCTCCTTTACGTCGATAGCGCGCTCGGCGCATGGCGAATCGCATACCTCGTGCCCCTTCTCGCCATTTATCCGTGCCTGCGGATAGCGCGACGTTTGCCGGAGACCAAACGGTTCGAGTCGCGGCAACTCCGTAAAGCAACCGATAACAGTGCTCGAGTTGCTGATCGAATCAATTGGCATCGATTCGCGATGTTGGCGATTGGCGCCTTCCTCTGGTCGCTCTTTCTCGCTCCAGCCGCACAATTTCTCAATGAGTTTCTGCGAACCGAACGCGGGTTTTCGGGAATTCTGATCGCTGTCTTCGTTCTCGCGACAAACACTCCCGGAGGTATCGGCATAGTCGTCGGCGGAAAATTGGCCGACAAACATGGCCGACGAATCATCGGAGCAATCGGCATCGCCGGCGGTGTGCTTTTCACGGTGATCTCGTATTTCTCATGGGGGTGGCCGCTTTGGCTCGCCTCCGTCGCAGCCGCCGTGATCGGGGCAATCGCCATTCCTGCTCTTGCCGTGTACGGACCAGAACTCTTCCCCACGAGTCAACGCGGTACTGCCAATGGGGGCCTTCAGGTTGTCGCCGTTGCCGGCAGCAGCCTCGGATTGCTCATCGTGGGCTGGCTTGCTGACCGCGTCGGCGGCATCGGCCAAGCAATGGCAATCGTGGCAATTGCACCGGCCCTTCTCGTTCTCGTCGTGATGTTCTGGTTTCCGGAAACTGCTCGACGCGAGCTCGAGGATCTCAACCCTGCCGATCAAGAGCACTAATCAGCGAAGCTCTCGAAC
>CAMAYJ010000063.1 GCA_945862505.1 Bifidobacterium breve
GACGATCTCGCCGACCTTCGTCGTCGGATTGACGAGGCACGGGTCTATTTGCGTATCGAAGAGTTACTTCTCTCGCGGCCTCAATTGGAGACCGAAGCCAGTCGTCCGGACCTCTGGGATAATCCAGACTTGGCTCGAAAGATCAACGGTGAACTTTCGGCCTGTACGGAAGATCTCGAACTCTACGAGCAACTGATGTCACGGCTTGAAGATTCAGAGACATTGCACGAGCTCAGTCGCGAAGAAGGAGACGAGTCAGTCGAAGCTGAGGTGGAGGAGGCCATGGCGGTCTTGGCCTCGGATCTTGGTGAACTCGAACTACGCGCACTTTTCACTGGCGAATACGATAACGCAAATGCGATCTGCGAAATTCAGTCAGGTGAGGGTGGAGCCGATGCGCAGGACTGGGCGAACATGCTTCTACGCATGTTCCTCCGTTGGGCCGAAAAACGCGGATTCGATGTCGAACTCGATGAAGTCTCTGCCGGCAATGAAGCAGGAATCTCGTCCGCGACTTTTCTGGTGAACGGTCGCCATGCTTACGGTCGATTGCGTTCGGAGCATGGCGTGCACCGATTGGTTCGCATTTCGCCATTTAATGCACAGGGCAAGCGTCAAACTGCTTTTGCTGCATTAAAGGTCACTCCGTTCCTCGAAGATGTCCCCGACATTGAGGTGGACGAAAAG
Source organism: Bifidobacterium breve (assembly GCA_945862505.1). Taxonomy (GTDB): domain Bacteria; phylum Actinomycetota; class Acidimicrobiia; order Acidimicrobiales; family Acidimicrobilacustridaceae; genus Acidimicrobilacustris. The sequence continues at coordinate 688 of CAMAYJ010000063.1, forward strand.
GACCTTCGCATCGATACGTACCGGTCCTCGGGAGCCGGCGGTCAGCACGTCAACGTCACAGATTCAGCGGTACGCATCACCCATTTACCGACCGGAATCGTGACGTCCTGCCAGAACGAGCGCAGTCAGCATCAGAACAAGGACCGAGCAATGCAGATCCTTCTTGCGAAATTGGCAGAACGTCAGCGCGAGGAACGGCTTGCGGAACTCTCGAATATTCGTGGTGAACAGCGATCTGTGGGCTTCGGCAGTCAGATCCGCTCTTACGTGATTCAGCCCTATCAAATGGTCAAGGACCTTCGCTCGGGCTACGAAGTCGGCAATGTCGATGCAGTGTTCGACGGCGATCTCGACGGCTTCATGGAGGCGTACCTTCAGTGGGAACGCACTGGCGCCGATACCGCCGGCGAATAACGCCTAAGCGAGGGCCACGAGTTCAAGCGACTCGGCCGAGAAGTAATCAAGTTGGCCGTCGGGCATGAGCAAGATCCGATCGGGCGCAAGTGCTTCCACGAATTCAACGTCGTGACTCACAATAACCATTGTTCCTGGCCACGCTGCGAGCGCTGCTCCAGTCGCCGATCGCGACATGGGGTCAAGGTTGTTTGTCGGTTCATCGAGAAGCAAAAGATTGTGATTTCCGGCTACGAGCTGAGCGAGTGCGAGTTTGGTTTTCTCGCCGCCGGAGAGCGTTCCCGCGTCTTGAAAGACTTTCTGTCCGCTGAGACCAAACATGCCGAGTAACGAGCGGACCCCTTCATCGCCGAGTTCGGAGTCTCTGCGCATGTGTTCGATCATGGAGACACCCGAATCGATGCCCTCGTGTTCCTGCGCGTAGTAGCCGGCAGAGACGTTGAGACCAAATTCGAACTCGCCGAGGTCAGGCTCCGACTTTTCCGCCAGGATTTTCAACAAACTGGTCTTGCCGGCGCCGTTGAGGCCCATCACCAGTAGTCGCTCGCCTCGGCCAACGTCGAAGGAGACATCGGCGAAGACATCGTTCGATCCGTAACTCTTCCAGAGACCGGTTGCTGTGAGGACCGTTCTTCCGCAACTAGCGGGGGGAGGGAAACGGAGTTCGATTGTTCGACGCGCCGCTGGCCCTTCGACTTTGTTTGAACGAATTCGTTCGGCACGGTTATCGAGGTTCTTTGCGACACGAGCGCGTTTTGCGGTCTGTCCACGCATTGAGTCAGCAAGGGTTGAAAGGCGTTTGATTTCATTCTGCTGGCGTTCGGCCATTTTGCTGAGTCGCTCTTCGTCAAGTTCTCGCGACACGAGGTATTGGCTGTAGGTGCCGCGATATTCAACGATTTCGCCAGTCGCTTCTTCTGCTTCGCGGTCAAGATGAATGACGCGCGTGATGGCTTCATCGAGAAGATCGAGATCATGGCTAATGACGAGAAGGGCACCGCGGTACGAGCGAAGAAATGTGAGAAGCCAGTCACGGGCATCGGCATCTAGATGGTTCGTCGGTTCGTCGAGAAGGAGAAGGTCGCTTCCAGCGAAAAGGATGCGCGAGAGTTCAAGGCGGCGGCGTTCGCCGCCGGAGAGCGCTCCGATTGGGAGTTCCAAGCGGTCGGAGCGAAGACCGAGCCCATCGACGAGTTTCCGGGCCTCGGACTCTGCGGCGTAGCCGCCATCAAGCTCGAACCGCTCCTGAGCATTCGTGAATCGAGTGATGTTCTGCTCAGAAGGGTCGTCTTCCATTGCCTGGCGAAGGGTCTCAAGCCGCTTGGCGGCGGCATCGAGACCCCGTCCTGAGAGCACGTGGGTGATGGCGAGTTTTTCTGGATCAACGGCGTCCCGACGAGGATCCTGAGAGAGATAGCCCGTTCCTCCCGACCGCTCGACGGTTCCACGTTTTGGTTCGTTATCGCCACCGAGAACTCGGAAAAGCGTGGTCTTGCCGGCCCCATTTCGCCCTACCAAACCGACCTTGTCCCCGGCCTGAACCTGGAAGGTGGTCCCATCAACGATGGTCTTTCCCCCGATCTCAACTACGAGGTTCCGGACGTTAAGCACCGATCAAGTCAAGCACTCCTGTGAGGGTCTCCCGACATCGGTGTCTTTGCGAGCATGGTCGGATGTCTCACTTACCGCCGAGGTGACGGCCAAGTGCTGCGGAAAATGGCTACAGGGTCACCCTTACGGCGGAGAGATTCAACATGATTCAGTAGTTCTTGATCAACGCCTTCAAGTCCCGATGCCTCGGTGTCGACGCCACCGCCGCCGTTGGTGAGTGCTTGTGCAAGATCAGCGCGACCGGCGGCCATGAGTTGTTTTTTCAGTTCGAGTTCATCGACGAAGAACTGCGCTCGCTCACTCGGGGAGAGTGGATCCCAGCCAGCGATAGAGGTCATGTTTGGATCGGTACGGAACCATCTGATTTCGTCGGCGCTCACGATCCAGAGAATGCCGGCTGGTTTGCGGCTTGAGAGCGAGCGTTCGGGGCCGAGATGATTGACCATGTCGTCTTCGGCGACAACCTCGATACCGGCGCGCTCAAGTTGCAGGCGGAGAGCATCGCCGTAGTCGCCGCGTACCGAACCCGTGGTGACCACGAGTAGGGGGCCGGAACCTTCGAGTGCCTGAAGCGTTGGCTCTAAAAATCCATTGAGGACAGTTCCGGTCGACGGACTCGGGGGCTCGGCAGATGCGCTTGCGTCAAGTACGGGGCGCGTCGCCATGAGGGTGACGATCGTTGCTAGTGCGGCAAGCAAACCTATGGCGAAGCGACGGACACCTCGCAACTGGATGACCTGCATGAGCGATGACCAAAGCGACCAGAAGATCGAGAGCCACCAAAGAAGCGCAAGTACCCACCACCAGCGCACGACCCAGTCGAAGACCGGTCCGATGACTCGTGATGTAGCTATGACACCGCCGAGACTTGCGGCGACCACGATGACCTGAAGTCGAAGCGCTGCAAAAGATCGAGTTCGGCGCGCAATCCATGCAGAGCCGGCCATCGCAACGAGGGGAAGGAGAATTGCGATGACTCCGGAACCAAGGAGCGCGCCGTCAGTTCCTGTCAGTTCGGTGCGTCCGAGCCACGGAGCCGCCGGGAACCGGAGTTGGTCGGCAGCAATATGAAGTCCGGTGCCTAGTCCCGCTGGGCGATCTCCTGGGGAGAAGAAATAGTGCGTGATCGCACCGAGGTTTCCTGTTCCTGCGACCTGATCGACAATGACAGGAAGCCAACATCCGAAGACAACAGCGAACGAGATGCCGAGAATGAAGCGCTGTTGGGTGCGATCCGATGGAAGGAGGGAGCGAAAGGAGTGACGTCTCCAAGCGAGAAGCACGATGGCTAGGGCAATCATCGTGAGTATCGGGAGATATCCGATGTGGCTCTGGAGTTCAAAGGAAACAACGAAAAGAAGAGGTGGCCACATCCATGCGTCGCCTTCAGCGACAGACCAGGCCAAGAAGGCAATGAGGGCAAGCGGAAGCAGTGTGATGAATGGATTCCATGGGTCGCGCATCATCGCTGGCCCCATTGCGTGGAGCAGCACAGCAGTTGCGGCCATGGTGCACGAGACCAGAGCGAGCCGACCTCTGCGCCAGGCCACCAAACTCATCGCAGCGATCGTGAGGGCATTCAGCGTTGCTGCCGCAGTGAGTAGCGCTTCGGGTTTATCTCCGAAGAGGTGATAGGGGATGGCGAGGAGCCAGTAAAGAAGCGGACCGGGATGGTTCCAGCCGAATCGTGAGTACGGGCCGACTAGGAGTGTGTGACGTCCAACGTCTTCGACGCGAAGGTTGAGAACCGCCCAATCGCCGCTTGGCCGCCAAACGAGGTCGAGTGCAGTGCGACCTGCATCGATAAGCGGCCACATCACCAACGCTGTGAGCAAGATCGCTACGACGATGCACGCGACATTCCAAGGGTCTCGCCACCATCGCTCGTTCCTACGGGTATCAGGACCGATGGTCGTCGAGTCAGGCGATTGCAACGTCAGGTTCAGACGTCGTCGGGGTCGTACTCGCCACGCTCGTAACGGCGGCGTCGGCTGATCTGGTTGGCAAAGGCAACGATGCAGATCACGGCAAGGATGGCAAAGATCGCGACAAGGATCATGCAGTCAGCCTAGGCGGATTCGAGGTTCGGTGAGGCTCATGGGCGTAGCGATCGCCCGATGATCTCTTTCATGATTTCGGTTGTGCCGCCGTAAATGGTTTGAATGCGGGCATCGATATATGCCCGAGCGATCGGGTACTCAAGCATGTAGCCGTAGCCGCCATGAAGCTGAACACATGAGTCGACGACGCGTTTTTGCAGCTCTGTCGTCCACCACTTGGCCATTGCCGCTTCTTCGACGGTGAGCTCGTTGGCATTGAGTGCCTCGATACATCGATCAAGAAAGACTTCCGCGATTTCGACCTCTGTGGCGATTTCTGCGAGTACGAAGCGTGAATTCTGGAAGGTGGCAATTGGTTGTCCAAAAGCATTGCGATCATGTGTGTACTCAAGTGTCCAGCGCAGAGCCTGACGCGCTGCCGCGACGGCACTGACGCCAATAGAAAGTCGCTCCTGCGGAAGGTTGTCGACAAGGTGGGCAAAGCCCATTCCCTCGCTGCCGAGAAGATTGGCGGCAGGTACCCGAGCATCAGTGAAAAACAGTTCGGCTGTGTCTTGTGCATGCAATCCGACTTTTTCGAGATTGCGACCGCGTTCGAATCCAGGAGTGTCGCGCTCGATGACGATCAAGCTCATTCCCTTGTGTCGCTCTTTGGGATCTGTCTTGACTGCGACGATTACGAGATCGGCATTAATGCCATTGGTGATGAACGTCTTCGCTCCATTGACGACATAATCATCCCCGTCCCGTATTGCCGATGTAGTCATTGACGCAAGGTCAGAACCAATTCCCGGTTCGGTCATTGCAATTGCGGTGATGAGTTCGCCCGAACAGATCCCGGGAAGCCAGCGATTTTTTTGGCTCTCTGTCGTCAGCGAAAGGAAGTACGGAAGGCAAACATCGTTATGGAGAGTGATGCCGAGACCAGATGGGGCAAATCCGGAATACGCAAATTCCTCATTAATGATGGTGTTGTAGCGAAAGTCTTCGACGCCTCCTCCACCAAATTGTTCGGGCGCGTCGATTCCCAGAAAGCCTGCGCTGCCCGCAGCGGTGAAGAGTGACCGATCGACGATGCCATCGTGATCCCAACGTTCAAAATTGGGGGCGACTTCTCGTTCGATGAAGGTACGAACCGATTGGCGAAACAGATCGTGTTCTTCGGTGAAAATGGTTCTGCGCATGCACCGATCGTAGGGGACCAGTGCCACTTCGTAAGGCTTGGATCCGAGGAACTGAACTGCGGCGCAGGTAAGGTCGTAGATGAACACGGGAGTCCGGGAGGCCGGGCTGAGAGGGAAGAGCCGATCTCTTCCGACCGTTGCACCTGATCCGGGTCATGCCGGCGAAGGAAGTTTTCGGTTCACACTGGTTTGTGCTCGTTCGTGTCGTCCTGCCTTAGGTGTTCGACATGTCGAATCAGAATGAAGTCTCGTTACGTGCGGCGATCATCGTGATGGGTGGAGTGGCGCCTGATCTCGGTTTGGCCGCAGCGCTGGACAGTAACGACGTCATTGTGATTGCCGCAGACTCTGGCGCCGTTCATGCCCGCACTGCAGGTCTTTCAATCGATATCGCTGTTGGTGATTTCGATTCGATCCCTCCCTTGCTTCTCGAGGAACTTGAAGGCACTGGTGTACGGGTCGAACGCCACCCTGTAGCGAAGGATGCCACTGATCTCGAACTCGCAATACAGGTTGCGATTCGGGAAGGGGCTGACGTGATCACGGTGGTGGGTGGACACGGTGGGCGTGTTGATCAGTCGTTTGCGAATGCTTTCGTCATCGCTTCGCCCACGTACGCGCATATTTCGATGCACGCCATCCTTGACTCTGCTCTGGTCTCGGTCGTGCACGGTGGGGGAGGTGTGACCTTTGCCGGGGCACCTGGCGATGTCGTCACAATCCTTCCTCTGCACGGTGACGCGCTAGGCGTTCGATCGGAAGGGCTTGAGTATCCACTCCGAGGCGAAACGTTGACTGCGGGCACCACGCGCGGTGTCAGCAACGTCCTGCTCGAGCGTGAGGCAACTGTTTCTCTCGAATCAGGCACCGTGCTTGTGGTGCGTCCCGGGCCCGAAGTTTTTATCAATGAAAATGGAGAATTTAAATGAAGCGGTTGTGCGTTGTTGCTCTTGCATTTGCTGTACTTGCTGGGGCCTGTGGATCTTCGGGTTCATCGACAAAATCCGACGCGAAAGTTGGGCCCGTTCTCGTGAACGATGCCCTCCCTCATTTCGATACTCCCGTGACATTGCGGGTTCTGACCCACGATTCTTTCGCGGTCACTCAATCAGTACTTGATGAGTTCGAAGCTGCCACGAATATAAGAGTCGAGTTGATGCCATCGGGCGACGCTGTGGCAATGACGAATGCTGCGATTCTTACGGCCGGCAACCCGGTGGCTGATCTGATTTTCGGATTCGACGAAAATCTTTTGGGATCAGTTCTTGAGAACAACCTTCTTCAGGAGTACACGCCACAGCGCTTGAGCACCGTCGACCCCTCCTATGTGCTGGATTCCTCTGGCATGGCAACCCCTATCGATCATGGCGATGTCTGCGTGAACTTTGATCGCGTTGCTTTCACGAAATCTGCAACCCAGATTCCGACAACGTTTGATGGTCTTATCGAGTCATCCATGATGAAAAAGTTTGTCGTCGAGGATCCTTCGACCTCGACCCCAGGCCTTGCATTCATGCTCGCAACGATCGCCAAACTTGGGGGTGGAGACGACACTTCAGCGAATGCCAAGTGGCTTTCCTACTGGAAGCAACTGAAAGGTAATGGTGTGAGCGTTGTCGATAGTTGGGAAACTGCGTACTACGGAAGTTTCTCGGGTGGCAGCGGCAAGGGTGATCGTCCACTCGTGGTGAGCTATGCCTCAAGTCCTCCAGCGGAAGTACATGACATATCGCTTGCAGTGGAGAGTTCTCCGACAGGGATAATCACTGACACGTGCTATCGCCAAACCGAGTTCGCGGGAATACTCCGAGGAGCTGCAAATCCGCGAGCGGCGGCAGCGTTTCTCGAGTTCATGCTTGGTGGATCGTTTCAAGCAGATGTTCCCGGACAGATGTACGTGTACCCCGTTGTGACGGGCACGCCACTTCCTGACACATTCGCCAAGTACACCCCAGCGGTTTCAAACCCGCTGTCGCTCCCGTTCGCCGATGTTGCGGCCAATCGTGACCGCTGGATCGCACAATGGTCGGCGCTCTTCCGCTGATGGACGCTGCCTTCGAGTCCCGAGGTGGCACACACCGAAGCTCGGTGTGGCGGCTTCTTGCGGCAACTCCGCCTCTTGCTTTCCTTGGGGTGTTTTTTGTGTGGCCGGTGTTCGCAATCTTGTTGCGCGGACTCCGACCCAATGGTGTGTGGAACCTCGCCGCATTTGGCGATGTTTTCTCGGACCCGTCGATGCGGCGAGTGCTGTGGTTCACGCTCTGGGAGTCGATTGCTTCGACAGTCCTCTGTGTCATCGTGGCCCTTCCTGCGGCAGCCATGTTTGCTCGCCTTCGGTTTCGAGGGAAACGGTTGTTGTGGTCCGCTCTCCTTGTGCCCTTTGTGCTCCCGACCGTCGTTGTCGCAGTTTCGATGCTCGGTGTCATTGGCGGGGGAGGACTCGCAGGGGTAAATCTCAATGGAACGGTTTGGGCAATTCTGATCGCTCACGTCTTTTTCAACTACGCCGTCGTAGTACGAACTGTTGGTGCAACGTGGTCGACGATTGATCCTCGTCTCGAAGAGTCGGCCCGAATCCTGGGAGCTGCTCCTTGGAGAGTGTTCGCTGACATTACGTGGCCGCTGATCCGATCGTCGGTTGCCGCTGCCGCGTCGATCGTCTTCCTCTTCAGCTTCACCTCATTTGGGATTGTTCTTATCCTTGGTGGTCTCAGTCATCGAACGCTCGAGGTTGAGATTTACGACCAAACCGCGAAATTTCTTCACCTCGACATAGCTGCAGTGCTTGCCATTGTGCAGCTTGTTGTTGTGGTCGTGATTCTGATGTGGTTCGGACGTTCCCAACGCCGAAGGTCAGTTCTTTTAGAGCAACGATCGGCTTCCGAAACCGAGCGGTCTGCGGAAACCCCTCTTCAACGTTGGCTCATTCGTTCAAACATTCTCTTTATGGCGGTGCTCTTCGGGATTCCGTTGGGCCTGCTCGTTGTTCGTTCCTTTTCGACCCCCAACGGCTGGGGGTTTGGCTTCTATCAAGCCCTCGCTGATACCCGTGGCGGATCTACGTCGTTCGTTCCCCCAATTGACGCCGTAGGGAATTCGTTGCTGTTCGCACTTATGGCAACGGTGGTGGCTCTGGCGCTTGGCTTTTGCGCTGCATGGGCGATCGTGGGCGATGGCTCCGATGTTTCCGATTCGCGCTTCAGTCGCTGGACCGACACTGCGCTCATGATTCCGCTCGGGACCTCTGCAGTGACCGTTGGCTTTGGATTTCTCATCGTGTTCGATGAACCCCCGTTGAACCTCCGCTCTTCGCTGTGGTTGATTCCCATTGCCCATGCGATCGTGGCGTTGCCGTTTGTCGTCCGATTGTTGGTGCCAGGGCTGAGGTCGATTGATCCGCGCCTGAGGGAAGCTGCATCGATGCTGGGAGCATCGCCTCGCCGTGTGTGGTGGACCATCGATGTTCCAATTGTCGGTCGGGCGCTCGCTGCCGCAGCCGGTTTCGCCTTCGCCATTTCGTTGGGTGAGTTCGGAGCGACGGCGTTTCTGGCTCGTCCCGATCGTCCAACCATGCCAATTGCGATTTACCGCGCCCTAGGTCGACCAGGCGACTACAACTTTGGTCAAGCAATGGCCATGTCGACAATTCTCATGGTGCTGACAATTGTTGTCATAACAGTCATCGATCGTTTCCGCCCCGCCGGCGTTTCGGAGTTCTGAAATGGATAGCGCTTTCCTCTCGATCGATCATGTGTCTGTTCGTCACTCGAATTCGACGGCCGAATCGTTATGCGATGTCTCGTTCGACGTGGCTGCTGGTGAAGTGATTGGGGTTCTCGGATCTTCGGGCTCGGGGAAGACCACGTTGCTCCGTGCGATTTCTGGTCTTCAATCCGTGAGCACCGGCAACGTTGTTCTCGACGGGGTCGACATCACAAAAACCCCAACGCATTTGCGCGGTATCGGATTGATGTTTCAAGAGCACGCACTGTTTCCGCACCTCGATGTTGCCGACAACGTGTCATTCGGATTGCGAATGGCCAAGATGCCCAAGCCCGATCGCAGTGAAAGGGTTGCCGAGGTGCTTGAACTCGTGGGCCTGGCGGGTTTCGGTTCTCGAGATATCGCTTCGCTGTCTGGTGGAGAACGGCAACGAGTTGCCCTGGCTCGCACGATTGCGCCCTCGCCTCTGCTCCTGCTTCTCGATGAGCCGATGGGTTCGCTGGATCGTGTGTTGCGAGACCGACTCGTTTCTGAACTCGGTAATCTCATCAATCGTCTTGGACTCACAGTTGTCTATGTCACCCATGACCGATCGGAGGCCTTCGAACTGGCCGATCGCATCGCCGTACTCGACAGCGGGCAACTGGTGCAGTTGGATACCCCCGAGATTCTCGATGCGCAGCCCGCGACTGCGCACGTTGCTCAATTGCTCGGTCACCGCTAGCTGCAGCAGTTGCGACACAATGGTGGAATGGATCTGATCGCAACCCTCGATGCTGCCTGCACGATCGAAGACTTGCGGGTATGGGTCGGTGACCTCGGCCGCTATCCGGAATGGCTCACGATCGTTCCGCGCGCCGAAAGCGAGCAGGGGAGCGACCCGAGCGCGTGGGCAGTTGAACTTCGGGCCAAAGTTGGGCCCATCGCTCGATCAAAACGTCTGCGTATGGTCCGCACGGTCGATGAGCCTGGCCATATCCGGTTTGAGCGGGAGGAAACCGACGGACGCAGCCATTCGCCGTGGGTGCTCGATGCGGTGCTCGAGCCAAGCGATGCGGGAGCTCGGCTCACGATGGGGCTTCACTACGGCGGCTCCCTCGGTGCAGGTCTTTTTGAGCGGCTTTTGTCTGACGAGATCGATGCCTCGAAAGAAACTCTTCGCTCGCTAGTGGAATGAGGTCTTGCGCTTCCGTAGCGTGTGCCTATGACCGTGCACGAAGATACTGATCTCACCGCTGCCGATATTGCCTGGGACCTCGATCCGTTAGTCGATGGCAACGGCCAAGAGGGTGTCCACCAACTTCTTGAGCAGGCCGAAGCGCTCACAGGTGATCTCGAGCAATGGCGGGGCCGGATCGGCGAACTCGAAGTGCCGGATTTGGTAAGCGCTATGTCGACTCTTGCCGAGATTCAGGATCGGCTCGGTCGCGCAGGTTCGTGGGTGTCGCTGCGCTTCGCAGTTGATACGTCCGACCCAGCACGTGGCGCAGCAATGCAGAAGTTTCAAGAGCAAGCAACGGAGCTGTCGACTCGTTTGATTTTTCTTGAATTGGAATGGGCTGAAGTCCCCGAGCAACGCGCTTCAGTGCTGCTTGAGTCTGAAGAACTTGCGTTTTGTCGTTACTACCTTGAGTCGGCTCGTCGCTATCGACCGCATTTGCTGACCGAGCCGGAAGAAAAGATCCTGGCCGAGAAGGACGTCACGAGTTCATCGGCATGGAGCCGACTTTTTGACGAATTGAGTTCGGCCATCGTCGTCGAACTTCCTGAAGGGCCCACAAGTCTTGAACAAGGGCTTTCGCGTTTGGGTTCGCCGGATCGTGACGATCGCCGTATCGCTGCTGACGCAATCACCGTCGCCCTCGAACCCGGTTTACGAACGCGTGCCTATGTGTTCAACACGCTGATGGCCGACAAGACCACAGACGATCGACTCCGTTCGTACTCGTCGTGGGTCGCGAGCCGAAACCTTGCCAATCAGGCGAGCGATTCTTCGGTGCAGGCATTGGTCGACGCAGTCGTCGATCGGTACGACATCCCTCAGCGGTGGTACCGGTTGAAGGCGCAACTTCTTGGGGTCGATCGCATCGCCGATTACGACCGCAACGCTTCGATCGCGTCGGTTGAAGAGGAGTTCTCGTGGTCAGAGGCCACCGAAATCGTCCTCGACTCCTACGGTTCGTTCTCAAGCGAGTTGGCCGGCGTAGTGAACACCTTCATCAATGACAACTGGATCGATGCGCCGGTGCGACCTGGCAAGCGGCCGGGGGCGTTCTGTGCCTACACCGTGCCGAGTGCACATCCATTCCTGTTGCTGAACTGGACCAGTCGACGACGCGACGTTCTCACCCTTGCCCATGAACTCGGGCATGGTCTTCACGCCTATCTCGCTCGTGAACAGGGGGTCTTTCACCAATCGACACCGCTCACCTTGGCCGAAACCGCATCGGTTTTCGGCGAAACGGTCACCTTTGGTCGACTTCTCGCCGACACCAAAGATCCGAACGCCCGACTCGCTCTCTTGGCCGAGAGTCTCGAAGGTCAGATCGCCACCGTCTTCCGCCAAATCGCCATGAACCGTTTTGAGAATGCCGTGCATACGCATCGTCGCGAAATCGGAGAGTTATCGACCGAAGACTTCGCCGACGCGTGGGAGAGCACCCAACGCGCCATGCTTGGCGACGCGGTGGAACTCACTCCGGGTTATCGCTCGTGGTGGAGTTACATCCCTCACTTCATCGGCTCACCCGGGTATGTGTATGCCTATGCCTACGGACAATTGCTCGCGCTCGCTGTCTACGCCCGTTACGAAGTTGAAGGCGATGCATTCGTTCCGGCCTATCTCGATATGTTGCGCGCCGGTGGTTCGAAATCGCCCGAAGACCT
>CAMAYJ010000064.1 GCA_945862505.1 Bifidobacterium breve
GTGGTCACTCTCTCAGGCTCGATCGTTTCCGGAAACTCCTCGGGCGTCGCCGGCGCTGCCGATTTCGGGCTCTACTCGGAAGATCCAACTGACACCGGATCGTTCACCGCCACTAACTCGATCATCGGCGAAGTTGATCCCCGAATCACCGCCAACGGAACCAACAACATCATGTCCACCAACCCAATGCTCGGCGCCCTCGCCAACAACGGCGGAACCACCAAGACCATGGCCCTGCTCACCGGATCACCAGCAATCGATGCAGGCCCCAACCCCGTGGCCACATTTACCGGCAACGAGTTTGATCAGCGCGGCACCGGCTACGCCCGAATCATTGGCGGGCTTGTCGATATCGGTGCCTTCGAGGCCCAGCCGTCTTCGGAACCCGCCACCGACGAACCCGTCACACCTTCATTCACCGGCTGACGACGCAACACCGTCACCACCACTTCTGAACAACAAGAAGGCCCGGCCGATTGGCCGGGCCTTCTCTGTTCTCTCGTCTCTTCGGGGGGCGGAGTCAGAGACGAGCGGGTGTTACAGGGAACTCAGTTGGTTTCCGGAGCGGCTGGTCCGCGCTTGGCTCCCTGACCGCCACGAGGGCCACCTTCGGGACGAGGGTTGTTGACTCGCTCGGTGACACGCTCGGTGACGTTGGCCAGCTTCTCGTCAGCCTCGGCTTGAGTGAGCTCACCTGAAGCAACTTCCTCGTTGATGTGATTTGTCGCTGACGCAACAAGTGCATCAACAACAACCTGGACGTTGACTCCCTTGTCAGCAGCGACCTGCGCAAGCGTCTGTCCACCCTTGAGAGCGGTGTGGAGTTCATCGGCGCTCATGCCGAGTGACTGTGCAGCCACCTCGAGGCCGGCGCCGCCCTTGCCGCCACGGCCACGCTCACCGCGCTCGGGCATGTCGGCCTTAAGTGCTGCGATCACCGCATCGGCCTGAGCCTGGGTGATGGTGCCAGCGTCGACGAGTGGCTTGAGGGTCTCGTTGAGGCGAACTGACGGGTCGGGACGATTCGCCGGAGCGGTTGCAGTGGTGCTTGAGGTGCTTTGGGCGCCAGAGACGGCGGGCACGGCAATGAGGCCAGCGGCGGATCCGACGATGAGGCCGGCGCCGAGACTGATGGAAACGAGTTTCTTGTTCATTGTGAGGCTCCTTGGTGGGGTGTTCATGGGGGTGTTGGTGTGGGGTGTCCGTTGGGGACAGACACAGCATCAACCTCGTGGGTAAGGAGCCCCTGAATGAAAGGTGAGAATTAGGGAAGAATCCAGGACTTCAGGAATTCGAGGAGAAATCAGCCAAATCGATCGCTGCGAAATCGGGCTGACGACGCTCGGCCAGCGCCACCATCGCTTCCATATTCGCCGGTCGTCCCATCAGGTATGCGAACGCAGCGTTCTCGCGATCACGGGCCGCGTCGATCTGCGGTTTGATCGCCGCCATGATCGTCTTCTTTGATTCGACAAGCGACGAGATTGATTTCGAGGCAAGCACACGCGCGTGCTTCATGGTTTCTTCCATCAGCGCATCGGGCTCACAGACTTTCCAAGTAATGCCCATCTCAAGACATTCCTGCGCCGACAACCACTCGGAGCTCATGAGGGCCCATGTCGCGTTGTGACGACCGATCAGTGCGGGGAACGTGTAACTGCTCGCCGCTTCAGGTGCCACGGCAAGCGCCGTAAAGGGACAGCGAACGCGTGCTTCGGTAGACATGAAGACAAGGTCTGAAAGCGCAAGCATTGTTGCGCCAATGCCGAGCGCCATTCCGTTCACGGCACAGATCAACGGTTTTGGAAAATCAACGAGATTGTCGACGAGTCCGGGAAAACCATGACGACCACTTTCGACACCACCGGTATTGCGCATTGCCATTTCAACAACGTCAGTTCCGGCCGAGAACGAACGTCCGGTTCCCGTGATGATGACCACAGCAACCGAGTTGTCAGCGGCAGCATCGAGAAGGGCATCGGTAGTTGCGTCATAGAGCGCTTCGTTGAACGCATTGAGCGCGTCGGGCCGGTTGAGCGTGATGGTTCGGATGCGATCGACGTCAGTAATTTCGAGCACGGTGTCCCCCTGAGCGCCGGGAGTTTCCAGGCCGCTGCATGACCTACATCGTGCCACTACTGTGCCCATCACCTGACATGAGGGGACTCAAATGGCAACAAAAGCCAACGTCGAAGCACTGATGGAGCGCTACTGCGCCACGATGACCAGCCATGACCGAGAAGGCTGGTTGGACTGTTTCACCGATGACGCCACTCAGGAAGACCCAGTTGGCACTCCCCCAAATGTGGGTCGCGAAGCAATCGGAGCCTTCTTCGATGCCAACGTTGTAGAACTCACACTGTCGGTTGCCGCCCCTCCCATCGTGATCGGCAACGAAGCGCTGGCCTTCCTTCGCGTGGACATGACGATGGGCGATCAGAAAATGGAACTGCCTCGCACCATCGATCACATCGTGCTCGATGAATCTGGCACCAAAATTGTCAGCCTGCGAGCGTTCTTTGACTACGCCGAACTTCGAGCTGTCGAATAAGAACGCTCCTGCGGCTCTAACTAGGTAAACAGTGCTCGAACCGCGACTTTGGTGACCTTGCCCATCGGATTACGCGGCAACTCGTCGACCACGACATAACGAAACGGAACTTTGGCCGGCGCCAACCGTTCCTTCCCCCACGACCGAAAATCGGTATCGGTGGGATGCTCTGTGCCGTCGGCGACCCATGCCATCGCAACGCGCTCGCCCCATTCCTCGTCGGGTAATCCAACAACTGCGCAATCGGCGACGGCTGGGTGGGTGCGAAACACTTCTTCGATATCGAGGGCAGAAACTTTCTCGCCGCCGGACTTGATGATGTCCACCGATGCTCGACCAAGTAGGCGGTAACCATCGGGCGTGAGTTGCGCAACGTCGCCCGTGCGGAACCACCCATCGACAAATGATTCAGCGGTTGCATCAGGACGATTCAAATAGCGATTGAACACTTGATCGCCCCGAACGAGAAGTTCCCCGCTCTCATCATCGGCAACATCAGTTCCAGACTCGTCGACGATTCGAACATCAACTCCCGGAAACGGCCAGCCGACATGGCCGGGAACCCGCCGGTCGAAGTTGTTCCCCAATGCCATTCCGAGTTCGGTCATTCCGTAACGCTCGAGCAACACATGCCCGCTGATCTCTTGCCACTGTTCAAGCGTCGACACTGGCAACGCCGCCGAACCTGAGACCATCAAGCGCAATGACGCAGCACCGGCCGACCAACGCGCCTTCGTTTCGTCATTGGCATCAAGCCACGAACGAACAAGGCGCGAATAGACGGTGGGAACCGCCATGAACACGCTGACCTCGCCGGAAGCGAGTCGTTCCCAGGTCGCGAGCGCATCGAAGCCACCAGGAGTCTCAACCGTTGCGCCAACCGTGAGCGGCGTGAACGTGACATTCACAAGGCCATGGACATGATGGAGGGGGAGAACACAAACGATGCGATCGGTTGCGCTCCATCCCCATGACTCAACCATTGCGGCACACTGCGCAGCGAGCGAACGATGCGTGTGCACCACGCCTTTCGGAAGGCCAGTGGTGCCACTGGTGTAAATAATCATTGCATCGGCATCCGAAAGAACTGATGGAAGTTCAGCGGCGAGCGACAGTGCAACCACTTCACGAACGTCGATGACCCTCGCTCCGGTAAACGCGGCGAGTTCCTGCGCAAGACCCTTTGTGTCCGGCGTGCACAACACATGAGTAACGGCAGAGTCCGTAATGGGGTGACGGAGGTCGGCAGGAGGATGTGATGCTTCAAGCGGCAACAACACCCCGCCTGTGCGCCACACGCCAAACGTTCCCGCCAACCACCATCGGCCCGCAGGACAAACGGTGGCAACAACCGCGCCGGGCGTCACTCCTGCTTGGATGAGTGCAGCCGCAACTGCGTTCGCAGCACCATCGAGATCGGAATAGGACTGCGAACCCTCAGCGTCGATGACGGCAACTGACGCGCCAAACTGCGTGAGTTGCATTCCGAACGTGGCCACGGTTCTCAACCGTACCCACCAAACTTGCCCTCGTTCAGAGATTGAGACGGCCGTAACCCGATGGACGCATCCACCAACCCTCAAGTGCGGTCACGTCAACACCACCAGAACCAAAGGCATGCAGTAGTTGGTCGTTGCCCATATAGATGGCCAAATGGGCCGAACCGCTACTGCCCCAGAACACAAAGTCGCCCGGCTGAAGCTGCGAGGCCGAGATACGCGTGGTCATTGCATAGACCGCGCCGCTGTAATGCGGGAGGCTGACGCCGGCTTGGCCGAACGCCCACTGCGTGAAGCCTGAGCAGTCGAACGCGTTCGGACCAGCAGCCGCCCAGACATAGGGGCTTCCGACTTTGGTCAGACCAGCACGGATGGCGGCATTCGCGACCGAGCCGTTTGCGGGAGGAACATTGACCGACACCTGGCTTGAACTGCGAGAACTCGATCCGACGCTGGCACTGCGACGGGCCGCGGCAGCTGCTGCAGCAGCGGCCCGGATTACTTCTTGTTCTCTGCGAACTAATTCGGCGACTTCGCCCTGGGCCTTGGCGTTCAATGCGGCCTGTTCGTTGCGCTGAGCTTGTGCTTGGTTGCGAGCAGTTTCGATCTCCTCAGCGCTGGCCTTAGCTTCCGCCTCGGCGCCAGCGAGGCGTGTCGCATCCTCTTCTGCTTGATTGCGGGCTGCGTTCAGCGCATCGACATAGTCCTGGCGATTGCCTGACAACGAGGCCATGTAGGTCGTGGAGATAGCCCCGCTCGATGCGTCGTCGGTGAGCAACGCGTCGGCCGCCGTACCTTCGGTTCCACCCTTGTAGGCCTTGACGGCGTACCCGCGAAGTTCACCGGCCCGCTTTTCCATTTCGGCTTTGGTGATGGTGGCCATGCGCTTCGCTTCAGCCACGGCGGCCTCGGCCTGATGAAGTTTGAAGTTGGCGGCCTCGAATCGGGCGTTGACTTCCATCATGGCGCCGTCGAGTTGGTTCAGGCGGGCAGCGATCTTGGCGGCTTCGGCTCGCTTATCGGAAAGCTGATCGGCGCCTACGGGCGGCACGACAAGGCCAGCCAGAACAGCAAAGCCGAGCAGCACAGCCAGCGTGCGAAGGCGAAGGACGAAGCGGAGCGGTCGTCGGGGGGTCGACATGAGGGGTCAAGTCTCACATGGTCCTATTACAAACCGCAACCTATTCGTCATGAAACTGTCATATTTGGACGGGCGATCCCAAGGGCCCCTTGGGGTTCCTCCCGGGTAGGCCATATGTCACGGACTGTTATCAGGAGACCGACAGACCGACGGTTCTCGGCCCCACTTCCAGTCCCAATTGAAAGAACCCGGCCCTAAGGCCGGGTTCTTTCAATTGGAGCGGACGACGAGATTCGAACTCGCGACCCTCACCTTGGCAAGGTGATGCTCTACCAGCTGAGCCACGTCCGCAGAAGAAGACACCCTACCAATGGCGGCTGCCATGGCAAAAACCGAAGGGAATTAGGCCTCTGCACCTAATCGCTCGAGGGCAGCGGCGACGAGCGATGCACAGTGGGGGTCGAGGTCGAGCGCCAACGCCGCGGCCTGACCGCGAGGACCCATCTTTGGCACGGTGCGCACGAGGACTTCGATCATTTTTTCATCACCAAGTTGTGAGGTGACCGGAACAAACTGCGTCTGCAAGAACACCAGACACAACGAGTCCTCGTGCACCTGCACTGCTGGCGACCGACCTTCGATATCGGCAAGTCCGCCTTTGCCAAGACCTTGTTTCGAGACCAACGCCTGCACGCGTTCGATGGTGTCATCGCCATTGGTGCCGTACCCAACACCCGTGAGGATCTCCCCCACCAATGCAGCATGGCGTTTACGCGCTTCGATACGCCACTTCAAATATCCCGCGCGACCTTCGGGTTGCTCGGTGCGCGGGTAGGCCCAGCGTCGCAAATGGTGAGCTCGCGCAGCGAGCAATTGCGCGTCGTCGGCTTCAGGGTCAAGCGTCTTCACCCATTCGCACATCAGATCTGAATGGGCGAGTTCTTTGGGGCGAGTCACCTCAACGCCATCAACGGCATAAGTGACGGTGAATGGATCATCAGCATTCGCAGCATCGATCGCTGCTATCGCCTCATCAAAACGTGTACTCATGACGCCTAACGCTCAGCTTTTGGGACGAAGATCGATGGTGAGCGTGAGTATGCCGTCATCAAGGTTGGCGGCGGCATCAGCGATGATGGCGAAGTCCTGAAAATCGTTTTGTGCTTGTTCAATGAAGCGAGCACGCTCATCGCCACCAATCGGCGGAAGATTGCGACCCTTTACCGCGGCGGCCCGGTCTCGGAACCGCTGGAGCATTGCATCAAGATCAAGTTCGTTGGCCATGGCCCAACGCTAGATCAGACAAGACCAAGATCGTCGCGAGTCACAAACGGATCTGGTCGCAACGCCTCGGCCAACATCGGACTCACAGGACCAACAGGACCGGTTGTGTCGGGTATGCCTCCGGAGCCGCCGGCATCGTCATCACCCTTTGGCGCGCCCCCTGGCCGAGTTGCTTGCCAGTAGAAGTAGGTGAGCACCCCCATCGCAGCGGCGGCTAGTAGTAGCAACGTGACAACAACAGCAATCTTTTTTCCCGTGGACCAGAACGGCGAGCCCTTGTCACTTGAGCCTTTGCTGCCCGACCCCACTGCAGCCACGACCGTCGTGGTTGTGGAAGAAGACGTGGTTGTGCTTGGGGTGCTCGAGGTGGAACTCGTCGTTGTGCTGCGCTGAGTCGTCGATGTGTTGCTCTGCGTGGTGGTGGTCTGCGGTGCTTGGGTGGTCGGCGCCGCGGTGGTCGGTGTCGGCGCAGTCGTGGTCGTTGTGGACGTTGATGTCGTCGTGCTCGAGGTGGAACTCGTCGTTGTCGTATCTTCTGCCCCAACGGGACCAGC
The DNA here is from genome assembly GCA_945862505.1 of Bifidobacterium breve. Classification (GTDB taxonomy): domain Bacteria; phylum Actinomycetota; class Acidimicrobiia; order Acidimicrobiales; family Acidimicrobilacustridaceae; genus Acidimicrobilacustris. The sequence continues at coordinate 6,970 of CAMAYJ010000064.1, forward strand.
GCCAATCACGAACATCGAAATCATGAGCGCCAACACCGCACCGCTGAAGCCCGCGACAGAGGCTCGGCGGGGGAAAGACGGTCTCATCACGGGTGTAACCCTAGACCGGCGGCCCATGAAGTTCCGGGCGATCAACGCTGGTGCTGAGGACAGGAGTAGGTCGTACGCCCACCAATAGTCCTGCGCATCAACGCTGCTCCATCGGTCGGGCACAACCCTCCGCGGAGGCGAGAATCCTGTAGATCGCCGAGATGTGAGCCACCTCGCCTTCCCAACACTCGCAATGTCGTGCGCATGGACTTGCGCAACTGCGCGACATCTTCGGCGCTGAGCGATCTCGCTGCTCGGGCCGGATCAAACCCCGCACGCCACAAGGTCTCATCGGTTAAAAGATTTCCTAAGCCGGCGATGCGCGCCTGATCCATGAGTCGAGCCTTTAACGGAGCGTTGCTCTCGGCCAGGATCGCTGTGAGTTGTGCGACCGAAACATCGCCAGCATCAGGGCCGAGGCGATCTTCGTCGGGATCAAGTTCCACTCCTCCCAGACGCCGCGGATCGCGAAGACGCAACGCTCCCCCGTCATCAAAATGCATCGCGAATCGTTCCCACGCTGGATCTTTTCGATGACTTGAATATTCGAGACCATCGATTGCGGCAACCCCGTCGAGTTCCAACACGCCTGTCATGCCGAATCGCAACCCAAGCGTGGGACCGTCATCACTCGTATCAAGTAACAGCAACTTTCCGCGACGGCGATCAGCAACAAACGAGCGACCAACTAATGCAGCGACCACCGAGCCTTGATCAGCCCCGCCCTTGAGAAACCATGCATCAGGCGTGTCAACGGAAACAATGCGGCGACCCAAGGTTGCCGCCGCTGCTTTTCGGTAGATCTCAATCTCGAGCATCTCCGGCATAACGACTACGTAATCTGATCGATGGCTTGCGCGAAATCGGCAACGAGGTCATCGGCGTGTTCGAGCCCAACCGATACGCGAATAGTTGAGGGTTCGATCCCTGCAGCCGCGAGTTCCTCAGGACTCAACGCCACATGCGTCGTTGATGCTGGATGCGTCACAAGCGTCTCTGGGCCACCCAGTGACGTCGCTAACTGCGCAATGCGCACCGCCTCGACAAAGGTGCGGCCTTCGTCGAGTCCACCTTCGAGTTCAAAGGCCAACTGCCCACCCGGCATATCGAGTTGACGCTGCGCCAATTCATATTGCGGATGCGATGGAAGGCCTGGCCAACGAACGGTCTTTACTTTTGCGTGCGATTCAAGGAACTCGGCCAACACGCCCGCGTTCTTGCTTTGACGCTCAAGCCGCACGCCCAAGGTTCGCAGGCCACGTAACGCGTTCATGGCATCGAACGGTGACGCGACCGCTCCCTGAATTACTGCATAGGAATAGAGCCAATCAATGTTCTCAGCGGACCCAGCGACGACACCGATTGTTGCGTCGTTATGCCCCGCGATTCCCTTCGTGGCCGAATGCACCACGAGGTCGATACCGAACTCAAGCGGACGCTGCGCAAGCGGGGTCGCAAACGTCGAATCGACAACCTTGATGGGCCCCTTGATAGCGCCAAGTTCGGCAAGATCAACAAGGTCGAGCCTCGGGTTGGCGGGAGTCTCGGCATAGATCATGGTGGTGCGCCCAGGGATCACCGCAGCAGCGAACGCGCCCGGTTCGGTGCCATCGACAAATGTGACATCAATCCCGAAACGCGGACATACCGCTTGAAACAGAAGTTGCGTCGCTCCATACAACTGGTTCTGGGTGACGATGTGATCGCCTTTCGAACACAGTCCCAACACCACCGCGCTGATTGCACCCATTCCCGAAGCAAAGGCGCGGGCCTTTTCCGCGCCCTCGAGTTGCGCGATTGCATCTTCGAAGCCAGCAACTGTGGGATTTCCGTAGCGGCCATAGAACCGCGAAGAGCCAACACCAGTCGCCATCTCACGGGCTTCGGCGACGGTGGGCGTCACGAATGTGGTGGTCGCCCAAAGAATCGGAGCGAGCGCTGTGTCGTTATCGGCACGACCAGCACGAATAGCGCGAGTCTCAGGATGAAGTTCGGAGTTGTCGTGATTGTTCGTCATGAGTTTTTAAGGTTCGTTTCAATCTCAGCGAGGAAAGGTTTCAGCGCTGCACCAACAGCCTGATGTTCGGTGAGGAAACCATCGTGGCCCGCTTTGGAATGAATGATCTCGTGGCGACTGCTTCCGCCGTTACTCACGATCTCATCGTGCAAGAACTGCTGTTGACGCGTCGGATAGAGCCCGTCACTGCTAATAGAAAGCGTCAGTAGCGGAGCCGAGAGTCGAGCGAGGGCGCGCTGCAACCCACCACGACCACGACCGACATCGTGGAGATCCATGGCTTTATTGATCACCAAGTAGGAATTGGCATCGAATCGGCGGATCAGTTTTTCGGCCTGGTAATCGAGATAGCCCTCAATGGCATAGCGCTGCCACGGGGCGAAACCTCGATCCATTACGTCTTTTTCGTGACGACCTTGTTTTGCGTCGATCAGTTCTTCGCTCTGATAAGTGAGCGTTGCTTGTTCACGCGCCAAACCAAGCCCAAAGTGCGGGCCTTCATTTGGAGCAGCGTCGTAGTAGTCGCCGCCATTCCATTTGGGATCAAGAACAATCGAACTTCGTTGCACGCTTGATTGACCGATCTGAAATGCGCTTGCCGCAACACAGCTCGCTAGTGGGGCTAGTGACCGCACGCGATCGGGAAACATGATTCCCCATTCAAGAACTTGCATTCCGCCCATCGACCCACCGATGACCGAAAACCACTTCTCAATGCCGAGTTCGTCGGCAACCGCAGCTTGGGTTCGCACAATGTCGCGAATAGTCACGACCGGGAATGACGAACCATACCGACGGCCCGTATCGGGATCGATTGATGAAGGCCCGGTTGTGCCTTGGCACCCACCGAGAGCGTTCGTGCACACGACAAAGTACTGATTCGTATCGATTGCTCGACCCGGACCGATCAGCGGATCCCACCAACCATCAGTGGGGTGTCCCGGGCCGCTCGGACCTGCTGCATGACTGTCGCCAGTCAGCGCATGGCAAACGAGAATGGCGTTCGATGCGTCAGGGTTCAGTTCGCCCCAGGTTTCATAAGCAACAGTCACGCCCTTGAGCGACCCGCCACCTTCGAGTTGAAACCTTCGGTTGACATCGAACGCGACGAAACGCCGTTGACCGACCGGGTCACCGGGTTGCCACGCGCCAGAGGCGGGTAGCGGTTCGACGCTCAGGGGCGCCCGAACATTCACTTCGGTCAATGCAACTCCTCGAACTGGTTGTTGCCGCCACCGGAAGGTGGAGGCCGCATCCCCACCAATTGGTGGGTTGGCACCTTGGGTGTTCGCCCCAGGTTGCCGAGCCCGGAAATCCGGGCCACTCGTGATGTGAAGATCAATGTTGCCAGCCCAATGGGGCTGCGGTCAAAGATTTGACCAAAACCGGCCTAGGTAGTGCCTTTGGGGGCGCGGACAGACCGAGGAATCCACCAACTCAGAACGGCTTGCTCCGCCTCTGGCCCGAGACCGTAGGCCCCCGTGAGTGTCACAGCAGCAGCGTCCCACTCGCCTTCTCGTAGCTGCCGGGACCCTTCCGCCCATCGATCATGGTCACTGGGAAGAGGGAGGTTCTCGAGTTGCGTCGCACTCAACCGGATCGCACCCGGGCTACGAGCGGTGCCCGCTGCCAATCGCGCCGCCCACACCGATGCCGGTGGAGCAAAGAGCGCGGCAAGCAAAAGATCGATGATCTCCGGGTCACTGTCGAGGGGCAAGACCGAAATGACTGGGACAGAGGGCCACAAAAATCCGTCGTGATCAGCAACTGCTTCAACGACGCGAGTTTGGGTTGCGACGAGAACCTTCGGCCGCCTTCGCAAGAGAAACGGCTTTGAAAGTTTCGAGACATCAACAAGCGGACGGTCGTAGGTTGCGCCAGCAACTTTTGCGGCACGAGTCCCCCACAACAAGGTGGCGGGATCAATGAGTCCAACCGTGACAAGGCGAGGAAGTACGGCATCAAGCTCAGGATTGCTTCCGTGTTCCACAACGGCAGATGCCACTTCGTAGAACTCCTGACGGAATCCCGCGGTGCATTCAGCCATCGATGAAAGTGGTTCGCCGGTGAGTCGCAACGGCGGAACTCCCATTGCATCGGCAGCAAGTTCGGTCCACGACGGAATCACATCGGATGAACGTTGAACTCCGTAACCCTGTGGCTTGCGTAAAACAGGGGCACAAACACTGACTGCGGCATCGAACAATTGCGCATCGGGAATCCAAATCGACTCAAGCGCATTGCCCACAAGGTCACGAACCGTTGATCCGTCACGGGTTCCGAGTACCGACAGCGGCTGCACGAACACCACAGACCCTCCGGCTCGAACTGCGTCGAGTGCACGAACCAGCAATACGCCGGAAGTATCGGTGTATCCCGCCGGTCGACCAAGGATGCGCGCCGCCCCTGCAACTGCGGCCTCGTCGCGCACTGTTGCGCCGGCGAGTTGTCCACCAAAGGGTGGATTGCCGACCACGACATCGAGGCGCCCATCTTCGGGCCATGAATCGTTCAACGCATCGCCAACAACGAGCGTGACTGGCAGCGTTTCGTCGAGGCCATGTTGTTGCGCCCACACGGTGAGTTCTGCGCGCGCAACATCAAGCGCATTCGGATCGATGTCCATGCCATACAAGCATCCGAGAGCACTCAACGGACTACGACCGCCGGCCACAAGTGCATCAGCCGCGGCAATGAGGAAGACGCCAGCGCCGCAGGTGGGGTCACAGACAACGAATTGAGCACCTGAAGCGATGAGCTCTCTATGACTCAGGAATGCACGAGCCACCAGTTCATCGGCAACGGCTCGAGGCGTGTAATGCACACCGTCACGACGACGGCGACTCGGCTCAAGCGAGGTTTCGTAGTCCCGACCGGGATCGGACACGTTCAGCCAACTGCAGAATCAGTGCGCGGATCCCACGCAGCGAGATCGGCAAGGCGTTTATCGTTTGAAAACACCTCAACGATGGGCTGGTTCAGTTTCAAACGCTTCAACAAACGCTTGACCTCAAGTTCTTCGTTCCACATGACGAGTGTGGCAACGACGCCCTTGGCCCCAGCGCGGGCCGTACGGCCGGAACGATGGAGATAGGCCTTCGAATCTTCCGGCGGGTCGTAATGGATAACAACGTCGACCTCATCGACATGAATGCCTCGAGCAGCAACGTCGGTGGCCACGAGTGCTTTCAACTTTCCATCGCTGAAATCCTTCAGTGCCTTCTCGCGCTGGCTCTGGCGCAGGTCTCCGTGAATCGATGCGGCATCGACACCCTCGCGTCGAAGATTTTCAGCGACCCGATCGGCAGCGCGCTTGGTGCGCACGAAGATGATGGTGCGGTTTGAATTGTGAATGATCGCGGCTGCGACCTTCACCTTGTCCATGTCGTGCACCTGCAAGAAGCGGTGCTGCATCTGCTC
>CAMAYJ010000065.1 GCA_945862505.1 Bifidobacterium breve
CAGGAGCTTGGTGACTCTAGCCAGCGGGTTTCACCACGACCTAGCGGGCGATGAGTGTCCTAGATTCATCCCACCCATGAGGGGATGTGGAAATGACCGAACTCAATAGCCCTGGTCCGCTTGCCGGTCTTCGCATTCTTGATGTCACCCAGGCGCTCTCTGGTCCCTATTGCACGATGATGCTGGCCGATCTTGGCGCTGACGTCATCAAGATCGAACCGCCAACCGGGGACATGACAAGAAACGCGGGACCGTTCACCGAGGAAGATACCGAGCGCGCCTACGGCGGTTATTTCGCATCAATCAATCGTGGGAAGCGATCGATTGCCCTTGATCTCAAAGATCTTGACGACTGTGAGATCTTCCTCGCGTTAGTGCGCACGGCCGATGCGCTGGTTGAGAACTCGCGTGCGGGAGTCATGGATCGTCTTGGTCTCGGGTACGAGACGTTGGCGGCGGTGAACGATCGACTTGTGTACACCGCCATTCGAGGCTTCGGTGATCCACGAACCGGAAAGAGCCCGTATGTCGACTGGCCCGCCTTCGACATCGTTGCCCAGGCAATGGGCGGGCTGATTTCGGTGACAGGAGCGGCTGACGGAACCGTCATGAAGGCGGGTCCGAGTATCGGAGATATTTACTCCGGCGCGTTGGCCACGGTGGGGGTGCTCGCTGCGCTCGTGTCCGCGCTTCGTTCCGGCAGAGGGCAGTTCGTTGACGTAGCGATGGTCGATGCGGTGCTCAGCCTTTGCGAAGGCGCGGTGTACCAGTACGACTACACCGGCGAGGTTCCCCGGCCGTCGGGAAACGGTCATCCGATCATTGCGCCATTTGATGTCTACCCAACGCTCGATGGTCACTGCGGAATCGCCGCCGGCCAAGAAGCGCTGTTTCGCACACTGTGCGAACGCATGGGTCGACCCGATCTTGCAACTGATGAACGCTTCGCCGAGTTTCATACGCGAGTTGCGAATCGTGTTGCGCTCAACGATGAAGTCACTGCATGGTCGCGCACCAAGACCACAGCAGAAATCGTTGCATTGCTTGGAGGCGATGTTCCCGTTGGTCCGGTGAACACGATGGCTGACGTTTTCGCCGATCCCCACTTTGCCGGTCGCGACATGGTCGTGGAAGTCGAACAACCTGATGGCTCACGTCCAGTGCACCTCGCTGGTCAACCAATCAAGATGAGTCGCGATCACACTGGTGTGCGATTTCGACCGCCGCGACTCGACGAACACCGCGATCAAATTCTCAAAGAAGCAGGACTTCAATGACTGACTCATTAGGAACAGACCCGATTGTTGTGACGAAGGCCGAATCGGTTGCCACGATCTGGCTGAATCGTGCCGAGAAGCGCAATGCGATGTCACACGAAATGTGGACAGCGTTGGCCGAGTCCTGCCATGAACTTGCTCGTGATCATTCGGTTCGAGTGTTGGTAGTGCGCGGAGTCGGCGGACATTTCTGCGCTGGTGCCGACATCGGCGGATTCAGCGGTGGAATGAGTTCGGACTACCAATCACAAAACCGAGAAGCGGAAGAAACCCTCGCTGCGTTTCCGCGGCCAACCATCGCGTTCATCACCGGTTCGTGTGTAGGCGGCGGCGTGCAGATTGCTGGTGCCTGCGATCTTCGCTTCGCCGACACCTCCGCGAAATTTGGGATTACTCCGGCTCGTCTTGGCATCGCGTATCCGACCTACGCACTTGAACGCGCTGTTCGATTGGTTGGTCCATCGGCCGCAAAGCACTTGTTGTTCTCTGCGGAATTGATTGATGCCGACCGCGCGCTTCGCATCGGACTTATTGACGAACTTCTCGAGACCGATGTTGCAATCGAACGGCTCGAAGCGTTCACCTCTCTGCTCGCGAACGAGCGTTCGCTGCTGACTCAGATCATTTCGAAGGAAATGGTCAACGAGGTGGCGGCGAGCGGCGGAGTTTCGGCGCAAACGATCGAGCGCTGGGCACTGGTTCTCGCCAGCAACCCGGACATGCCTGAAGGGGTTGCGGCCTTCGCCGAGCGCCGGTCACCGAATTTTGTGTGGACACCCGAAGAATCGTTCTAAAGTCCAATTCACGTTTAACAAGGGGGACATCATGACTCTGAGTATCGAAGAGATTTCTGACCGTATGGAGATCCAGGACCTGCTCGTCCGCTACTGCTATGCCGTCGATCACCGTGACTTCGACGACCTTGCCAATGTCTTCACGACTGATGCGATCATCGACTACTCGGTCTTCGGTGGCAGTGTTGGCAATCCCACAGAGACCATTGCGTATCTCAAAGAGGCAATGCCGATGTTCGCCTCGTTCCAGCACATGATCTCGACCAGTCGCATCGAACTCAACGGTGACGCCGCCAATGTCAAGACCATTTGTCATAACCCAATGGTGATGCCGATGGGCGAAGAGCTCGTTGTCTTCACCTGTGGCCTTTGGTACGTCGATGAAATGGTGCGCACTGCCGATGGCTGGCGAATCTCTAAGCGCGTCGAGGAAAGTTCGTACATGAAGGACATGCCAGGCATGCCCGTTCAGGGACCAAAGAAAGTCTGAACTTCAGTCATTCGCTGATCTCGACAACATGACCGGTACCCTTCGTTCCGGCTCCCGACGGAAGGTCGTGCCATGTCGACGCTCGCACAAAGAGTTCAAGCAAAGGCCTACGACCGTCGTTGGGCGATCCTTGCAGTCCTTTGCTTTGGTCTACTCGTCATCGTTCTCGACAACTCAATTCTCAACGTTGCCATTCCGACGATCCAGAAGGACCTCAATGCATCGTCAAGTGATTTGCAATGGATCATTGACTCCTACACGTTGGTCTTCGCCGGCCTGTTGCTGACCGCGGGCGCGCTTGGTGACAAGTTCGGTCGACGCGGAGCAATGCAAATTGGTTTCATTCTCTTTGGTATCGGTTCAATCGCGTCAGCGATGGCTGCTACTTCGGGCCAATTAATTTCAACGCGAGCGTTCATGGGTATTGGTGGCGCGCTCATCATGCCGGCCACGTTGTCGATTATCACCAATGTGTTCCCACCCGAAGAACGGTCAAAAGCAATTGGCTTTTGGGCCGGAACCGCTGGGCTGGGGGGCGCGCTTGGTCCCTTAACTGGTGGATTTCTTATTGAACACTTCTATTGGGGTTCGGTTTTCTTAGTGAACATCCCAATCGTTGTGATCGGCCTTATTGCGGGCGTCTTTCTCATCCCCACATCGAAAGATCCGTCCGCTCCTCGCCTCGACCCAATCGGTGCACTGCTGTCGATCGTTGGCCTCGCTCTGTTGCTCTTCGCCATCATCGAGGCGCCTCACAATGGCTGGACCTCATCAAAGACACTTGGCTATGGCGGCGTGGGGATCGCGCTGCTCATCGCGTTCGGAATTTGGGAAGCAAAGAGCGATCACCCGATGCTCGATGTGACGTTCTTTAAGAAGGAACGCTTCACTGCCGCGGCTGGTGCGATCACACTCGTGTTCTTCTCGATGTTCGGATCGTTGTTCTTGTTGACGCAGTACTTCCAGTTTGTTCTTGGGTACTCGCCACTTCAAACTGGGGTGCGCATGATTCCATTTGCAATGGTGATGATGGTGGTTGCACCTCTCAGTTCGAAAGTCGTTCAACGCCTTGGGTCCAAGATCACCGTTGCTTGTGGACTTGGTCTGGTCACGATCGGATTGTTGAGCATGGTTGGGCTTCAAGTTGATACGCCGTACTCGAATATTTTTTGGCGTCTCATGTTGATGTCAGCCGGGATGGGTCTGACCATGGCCCCGGCAACCGAGTCGGTCATGGGATCGCTGCCAATTTTCAAAGCCGGCGTCGGATCGGCAGTGAACGACACCACTCGTCAGGTCGGTGGTGCCTTGGGTGTCGCCGTCATTGGCTCGGTGTTGGCCACGACCTATGGCAATCGGATAGGAGATTTCCTCTCTGGGCTCGGACTTCCACTTCCCCAAGCCGCCATCGAATCTGCGCAAAACAGCGTTGGAGCCATCAAGAACGGTCTCGTTCCAAGATTGCAGGAAATGGGCCTTTCTGAACAAGCAGCCACGGTGAATACCGAGGCCAATTCCGCCTTTGTGAGCGCAGTTCATTGGGGCGTTCTCACTGCTGCCGCAGCCACGTTTATTGGCGTCGTGATGGTGCTGCTCTTCTTGCCCGCCCGACCTCGAATCGATGACGTTGCTGAGCAGGAAGAGGAATTCGTCAGCGAGCACGTCGTAGATCTCCTGACCGAGTAATCCACGACTAACCTGCGCTGCCGTGATCCTCTCTGACCGCACCATCCGTGAAGAGGTCGAAGCCGGCCGCATTGTTATCGAGCCCTTCGACCCCAGCTGCGTCCAGCCCTCATCGGTCGATCTTCATATCGATCGATTTTTCCGCGTGTTTCGGAATCACACGATGGGCCACATTGATGTGAAGCAGAACCTCGAAGATCTCACCGAACTCGTCGAGATCGGCCCCGATGACACCTTCATGCTGCACCCAGGTGAATTCGTGCTTGGGTCAACCAGCGAGCGTGTTGGTCTTCCCGCCGATCTCGTTGCTCGCCTCGAAGGTAAGTCCTCGCTCGGCCGTCTTGGTCTTCTTATTCACTCTACCGCTGGCTTCGTTGACGCCGGTTGGGACGGACAGCTCACGCTTGAACTGTCCAACGTGGCCAGTCTTCCGATCACGTTGTACCCGGGAATGAAGATCGGGCAGATCTCCTTCATCCGCATGACTACGCCCGCGGACAACCCGTACGGCTCATCGGAAGTTGGCTCGAAGTATCAAGGCCAAATCGGCCCGCGCCCCAGTCGCTACTGGGAAAACTTCCGCTGATTACTTCGTAGCTCCCGCTTCAGCCTCGGAGCGTTCGAGTGCATCGAGGATGTGCATCGAAATGTCAGCGACCTTCACTTCGTCTTCTTCGACGCCCTGTGCTTTCACGCCATCGTCGATCATGATGTAGCAGAACGGGCATGCAACTGCGATCTTTGTTGCACCGGTGCGCAGCAGTTCCTGCGAACGTTCGATGTTGATCTGCTTGCCGGTGCTTTCTTCCATCCACATGCGCCCGCCACCAGCACCGCAGCACATTCCTTGGGTGCCGTTGCGACTGGCTTCAACGATTTCAATACCACCGAGTGAACCGATGACGTTTCGCGGTGCCATGTAGACGTCGTTGTGACGACCGAGGTAACACGAGTCGTGGTACACAACGCGCTCTTCAAGTTTGGCATTCGACAAATCAAGCTTGCCGCTGTCGATGAGGAACTCGAGGAACTGGCTGTGATGCACAACTTCATAGTTGCCACCCATCTGCGGGTACTCGTTGGCAAGGGTGTTGAAGCAATGCGGGCACTGCGTGATGATCTTCTTCACGCCCATGCCATTGAGCGTTTCGATGTTCTGCGTTGCGAGCATCTGGAAGATGTATTCGTTGCCCGAACGTCGTGCCGGATCGCCCGTGCACATTTCCGATGGGCCAAGAATCGAGAAGGAAATACCCGAGCGCTGTAGAAGCTGCGCCATTGCTTGGGTGACCTTCTTGTTCTTGTCATCGAACGAACCTGCGCAACCGACCCAGTAGAGGTATTCGGCTTCGAGCGGACTTGAACCATCGAGGATCTCGATGCCTTCGAACTTCTCGGCCCAATCACCGCGGTCGGCTTGGCTCATGCCCCACGGGTTGCCAGTGTTTTCCATCGAGCGGTACGCGTTGCCAAGTTCGGTGGGGAAGTTTGATTCCATCAGCGACAGATAACGACGCATGTCGAGGATCTTGTCGAGGATCTCAATATTCACCGGGCAGATTTCGTCGCAGGCCTTGCACGAGGTGCAGGCCCAGACCTCTTCGGGGGTGACCCGTTCGAAGAGAGAATTGGCAGAGACGGTGATTTCGGCAACAACACCAAGTGGCGGCGAGACCTGCGGCGTTCCCGTTGCGGCCATAACTTCGCCCGACTTCAGAACGATTTCGCGAGGGTCAAGCGACTTGCCTGTTGCATGTGCCGGGCATACCGATGTGCAACGACCACACATGGTGCAGGCATCGAGATCGAGCAATTGCTTCCAGGTGAAGTCCTCGATGGTGGAGACACCGAACGATTCGAGTTCGGTTTCCATGAGATTCGGCATCGGCTTCATCGCACCCTTGGGGCGCTCGCGATCTTTCAAGTACATGTTCAGCGGTGAGGTGAACATGTGTCGAAGCATCGTGACCGGCAGGATCACGAGGAAAGCGAAGAACGAAAGCACGTGGAGGATCCACCACACCTGGTGTCCGCCAGCGAGATTGGAACTGTTCTCGATGAGCTTGGCGAGGGGCCAACCAACAAACGACCATTTCTCAAATGAGGGCATTCCCGTTTCAGCGATGCGCCATGCTTCGGTTCCGAAACCGGTAACAGTGATGGCGAGAAAGACGCCGAGGATGACGGCGTGTTCGGGCTTGGACTTGATGCGGATGCGATACGGACGCTGGACGTAGCGACGAATGATCGCCCACATGACGCCGACGAACAGGCAAAGACCGGCGAGATCACCGATGAACGAGTACGCCATGTAGACGTTGCCGTTCAGGAACTTCCAGGCCTCGGGAACCTGGTGGTTGATTTCGAGAACCGTGGTGACGGCGAGCAGAACGAGGAACGAGAAGTAGATAAGCGAATGCATGATGCCGGCGGCGGGATCGCGCAGCAGGGTCTGCATGTAGACACCGGCGCGGAAATCTCCGAGGCGACGCTTCACGTTCTTCGGGGTCGTGCGACGGTCGTCGGGCTTGCCGCGGGTCCAGTTCTTGACGCGCTGACCGAAGAGCACTGCTCCGTAGACGAGCAGGATCGACATCATGACGTAGAAGGCAATCTTCAGCGAGGAAGGGATGCCTCCGAAGACCTCGCGTGTGACGGGTGAATCGTCGTGTTGCTGGAACACCGCTGACGCGATCCCCGAAAGGGCGGTCACGATCGCGAAGGCGAGACCGATGACCAGAACCAGATGTGGGCCTTTGATCCGTTTACGTTCCATATCGAACGTCAACCTACTCGCGCCTATGGGCGCGAAACCTCACCAGCGGGTGGGGAAAGCGTGGTGAGAAGGGTTCAGGACTCGTCGGTCATGCGGGCCGCGAGATTGCGCAGCAACTGCACCGCAAAGCCGGGAACTTCTTCAATGAGGCCGTTGAACTCACGCTGGGCGATCACGAGGACCTCCATTGCTGAGTCGGCGGTCACTGTTGCGGTACGAACGCCGCCAGTGAGAGGGGCCAATTCGCCCACCACAGCGCCAGGGCCGAGGTTGGCGAGTGTTGCGCCGTCGCGGCTCACGGTTGCGGAACCGGTAACGATCACGAAGCATTCATGGCCCGGCTCGCCTTCGCGCACCAAGACCTTTCCTGCATCAATCGAAATCTCGACTGCCGCTGCTGCCACTTGTTGAAGTTGGCGCTTGTCGCACTCTGCGAAGAGAGGGACCTGGGCCAGATGATCGAGCCATGCATCGCGTGCCATGGGCGAAGCATAGGGAGAACCGCGCCCTCGTGCTTGGCGAATCGGCCACCGATCCTTCATCACGACGAAACACTTGAGAAACAGGCGATCTCTACGGTGACGTTCGTGGATGTCGCCCTGCTTCGCTGGCCGTTAGAGGAAGAACGTCGCCTTGCCCTTGCGGCCAGGGGAGCGTTGCGGCTGTTGCTGGTTGATGCAGACATGTCTGCTCCGGAAGCCGCCGATTGTCTTGAGGACTGGATTCGTCTGCCTGCGAGTCAGGACGACATTGATGTCCGGTGCCGGGCTCTGGCCACTCGATCGATGGTCCATCTCCCTGAATCACCGGGGCTTGATCCCGATGGGGTGCTCCGCGTGGGTGCTGGTTGGGTCTCGCTTCCGCCTCTTGAGGCTCGGCTGATGTCGGCATTGCTTGATCGATTTGGCGCGGTTGTCAGTCGCGACAATTTGTCTCGAACCGGTTGGCCCACGGGCGCGCCGGGCCGCAATGCGCTCGATGTGCACATGCTTCGATTGCGTCGCCGGATCGCGCCGCTGGGGCTTGCTATCCGTACGGTTCGATCACGCGGCTACTTGCTTGAAGCCGGCGAATTGCAGATGGTTCAGCCGGCCTGACGGGCCACGGCCTCGGCAGCAGCCTTGGCTGCTTCGGCATCGCCGAGATAGCGATCGGTCAATGCCAGTCGCTTCGTTGGCATCATCGCGTCGTCGAGTTCGTAACGAATGGGCACGCCAGTGGGAAGGTTCACATCGGCGATATCGGCGTCGCTGATGGCATCGAGATGCTTGATGAGCGCTCGAAGGCTGTTGCCGTGGGCGACAATAAGAACGGTGTGGCCAGCGTGCAGGTCGGGGACGATGTCGTCGTACCAGTAGGGAAGCATGCGATCGACGACATCGGCGAGGCATTCCGAGGCAGGCAGGACGTCGGCCGGAAGTGAGGCGTAGCGCTCATCGAACCGAGGGTGACGGGGATCATCGAGTTCGAGCTTGGGCGGCGGAATGTCATAGGAGCGACGCCATTCGAAGACCTGATCCTTGCCGTACTTCTCGGTGGTCTCCTTTTTATCCATGCCTTGCAGTGCGCCGTAGTGGCGTTCGTTGAGGCGCCAGGACCGTCGAACGGGGACCCACAGGCGATCCATGGCATCAAGGGCGAGGTTGGCGGTGCGAATGGCTCGGGTCTGCATCGAGGTATGGAGAACGGTGGGGGCGACCCCGGCCGCGACCATAGCGGGCCCAGCGGCAGTGGCCTCGGCTCGGCCCTGATCGGTGAGATCGGCGTCGTACCAACCGGTGAAGAGGTTTTCGAGGTTCCAGGTGCTCTGACCGTGGCGCAGCAGGACGAGGGTGGAAGTCATGGTTCCAGTCTGCCCCAACGAGATCGGGGCCTTGGCCCGGTTGGAGGGGGGTCGTAACGAGAAATTTCTAAGAAATCGGAAAAATCTTTGGAATCTGGGAATGGAACCGGCCCGAGCAAAGTTGTTATGGTCACGCTCAACTTTCTTGGCGACGGCGACTCAGCCCCGCTCGGCAGTCGAGAAGCACCCCCCAAAAATCCAATAGCTACACAGAAACAAGGAGTAACACCATGGCAAAGGCCGTTGGTATCGACCTCGGCACCACCAATTCCGTCGTCTCGGTTCTCGAGGCGGGCGAACCGGTGGTCATTCCCAACGCAGAAGGCAGCCGCACCACGCCTTCAGTGGTCGCATTCGCAAAGAACGGCGAGGTCCTCGTCGGCGAAGTGGCCAAGCGTCAATCCATCACCAACCCCGACCGAACCATTCGTTCGGTCAAGCGTCATATGGGCACCAACTGGACCATCGACATCGATGGCAAGGCCTATACCGCTCAGGAAATTTCTGCCCGCACACTCATGAAACTCAAGCGCGATGCCGAGGCCTATCTCGGTGACACCGTCACCCAGGCCGTCATCACCGTGCCTGCCTACTTCGATGACGCACAGCGCACTGCAACCAAGGAAGCCGGACAAATCGCCGGCCTCGAGGTGCTGCGCATCATCAACGAGCCGACCGCGGCCGCACTCGCCTACGGACTCGATAAAGAAACTGTCGATCAGACAATCCTCGTGTTCGACCTCGGTGGCGGCACCTTCGATGTTTCGGTTCTTGAAATCGGCGACGGTGTGTTTGAAGTGAAGTCGACTCACGGCGACACCAGTCTTGGTGGCGACGATTGGGACGAGCGCATCATCAACTGGCTTGCCGACGGATTCAAGACCGCACACGGCGTCGACTTGTTGAAAGACAACATGGCGATTCAGCGTCTGAAGGAATCTGCCGAGAAGGCGAAGATCGAACTGTCACAGGTGCAGCAAACGCAGATCAATCTGCCGTTCATTACTGCAACTGCTGATGGCCCGCTCCATCTCGACGAGCAACTCACTCGTGCGAAGTTCCAGGAACTCACCGCTGATCTTCTTGAGCGTTGCCGTGTTCCGTTCGAACAAGCGATTCTCGACGCTGGCCTCACCAAGGGCGATGTCGATCACGTGGTGCTTGTTGGTGGTTCAACTCGTATGCCGGCCGTTGTCGATCTCGTCAAGGAAATGACGGGCAACGATCCGCATAAGGGCGTGAACCCCGATGAGGTCGTCGCTATCGGCGCAGCCGTTCAGGCTGGCGTTCTCAAGGGCGAGGTGAAGGATGTTCTCCTTCTCGATGTCACACCGCTTTCTCTTGGTATCGAAACCAAGGGTTCGGTTATGACCAAGCTCATTGAGCGCAACACCACCATCCCGACTCGTCGCACCGAGGTGTTCACCACTGCGGAAGACAATCAGCCGTCGGTCGAGATCAATGTGCTCCAGGGCGAACGCGAAATGGCGCAATTCAACAAGTCACTCGGCAAGTTCCAACTCGTCGACCTTCCGCCCGCACCTCGCGGTGTGCCGCAGATCGAAGTCACCTTCGACATCGATGCAAACGGCATCGTGCATGTGTCGGCGAAGGACCGTGCGACCAACAAGGAACAGTCGATGACCATCACCGGTCAGTCCTCGCTCAGCAAGGATCAGATCAATCAGATGGTCAAGGACGCCGAAGCGCACGCTGCAGAAGACACAAAGCGTCGTGAAGAAGCCGATACTCGTAACAGTGCCGACACGCTCGTCTACCAAACCGAGAAGTTGCTGAAGGACCAAGGTGACAAGATTTCGGAAGACGAAAAGGCATCAGTCGAGTCGAAGCTCGCCGACCTCAAGACCGCACTTGCGGGTACCGACGGTGAAGCCATCAAGGTGGCAACCGAATCACTTATGACTGCAAGCCAGGACTTCACACAGAAGTTGTATGAACAGGCTGCAGCCGAAGAGTCAGCTGCTGGTGGATCCGCAACGAGCTCGGCACCTAACGACGACGAGGTCGTCGATGCCGAGATCGTCGACGACGAAGGCAAGTGACCGTGTCAGGTGACGGAGAGGTCTCGGAAGAGACCTCTCCGACTGACGACGAACTGCTTGAAGCTGCAGCCGGTGGCGAACAAGGATTCGAAGTTCCCGATGCCACTGGTGAAATTGATGTTGCTGAACTCGTTGCTGAACGCGACGAATTCCGCGACACGATGCTGCGAGTCAAAGCCGAGTTCGATAACTACCGCAAGCGTGTTACGCGCGAACAGGTAGAACTTCGCGAACGTGCGAACGAAAACCTGGCCGAGAAACTGCTCGTCGTCCTCGACGCTTGTGAAGCAGCAATCGGACACGGCTCTACCGATGTCGAACCAATAGCGAAGATGCTTTCTGATCTTTTAGAAAGCGAAGGTTTGGTGCGGCTCACACCAGTAGACGAACCGTTCGATCCGAATCAGCATGATGCAGTGCTGCATGAAGAAGGTGACGGTGGCGAACCGACAGTGATCGAAACGCTCCGCACTGGGTACCAATGGAAAACCCGGGTGTTACGCCCGGCGATGGTGAAGGTCAAGGGATAGTAAGTGGCTCCGCAGCGCGAGTGGTTCGACAAGAACTACTACGAAGTCCTCGGTGTGTCGGAAACGGCAGAACCGAAGGACATCACGCGCGCGTACCGGAAGTTGGCTCGGGAATTTCATCCCGATGCCAACCCCGGTAACGCTTCAGCAGAAGACAAGTTCAAGGAAATCTCTGCGGCCTACGACGTAGTCGGCGATGAAACCAAACGCACCGAGTACGACCAGGTTCGTCGCCAAGGTCCGATGGGTGGAATGGGATTTGGCGGTGGCCGCGGTGGCGCCGGTTTCAATCCCGGCGCTGGTGGTTATGAAGGCGCCGATTTCAGCGATCTGCTTGGCGGCATGTTTGGCGGGGGAGGCGGCGGTCGACGCGGTCGACAGACTCGCGGCCGCGCTCCGCAACGTGGCGCCGATCTTGAAGCTGAAATTCACTTGTCTTTTCGCGACGCCTTCGCCGGAAGCGAGACAGCGCTGCATTTGAGCAGTGATCTTCCGTGCGAGACCTGTAAAGGTTCTGGCGCTAAACCGGGTACCGCTCCGACGACGTGTCAGCACTGTCGCGGACGCGGTGTGGCTGACGACAACCAAGGAATGTTCTCGTTCTCGTCGCCATGTCCGGTGTGCGGTGGCGCGGGTTCGGTTATTACATCCCCGTGTGGAACCTGTCGCGGGTCTGGTGTCGAACGACGCGCACGCGAAGTGAAGGTGCGTATTCCTGCTGGTGTCGACGATGGTCAGCGGATCAAGTTGAAAGGCCGCGGCGGGGCTGGTCGCAATGGCGGCGAGATTGGTGATCTCTATGTGATCGTCCACGTCGATCGCGACGAAATCTTTGGCCGTGACGGAAAGAACCTCACCATCAACGTTCCGGTGACATTCGCCGAAGCAACACTC
>CAMAYJ010000066.1 GCA_945862505.1 Bifidobacterium breve
TCCGGATGAGCTCTAATGAGGCTCCGCGACAGTTCGCCCGTGTGAGAGCGAACGCATTGGGATCAAGTCGCTCTGCGAGTTCGGCCGCGTGAGTGAGGGCTGTGGAGATCACTTCATCGTCGGCGACGACCTGATCGAGATAGCCGGCAACGACCGCGCCAGCAGGGTCGTAGACGGTTGCGTGGTTCACCGCTGCGGTGAATGCCGAAATCGAAAGTGACGTGCGTGCGAGCTCAACGGCAAATTTGGGAACTGGCATTCCGATAGCAACTTCGTTGAGGCCAATCTTGTAGTTGCCGTCTGCTCCGATGCGCGTGTCGGCGGCCATCAACAAGATTGCTCCCATGGCCAAAGCGTGACCGGTGGATGCGACCACCACGGGCATTGGGAATTCATGGATTTCGATTGCTATCTCGGCGCCGGCCTTAAGCAAATTGCGGGCGGCCTCAGGGCTTGATGTCATCACTGAAAGATCGAATCCAGCAGAGAATCGACCGGGGCGACCAGCGAGAACGACTGCAGCGGCCTCGCGTCGTGCCTGTTCAAGTGCTTCGTGGATGCCGTTCGCGATGTCGTGGCTAATGGCATTGGCCTTGCCGTCATCGATCGTGATGAGGGCGACGCGGTCGTTGAGTTCGTACGTCACTGAGGTGTCGGTCATAGCGAGAACGCTACCCGTGTCGGTGGACCAGTAGCGTCAGGCGAATGCGGACCATTGAAGTGCCCGGTGCAAATGGGATCACCCTTATTGCCGATGAACGAGGTCCTAACGACGCCCCGCCGATACTGCTTCTTCACGGTGGGGGACAGACGCGACATTCCTGGGCCGGCACAGCAACAACGCTCGCCGACCAAGGTTGGCAGTCAGTGACGTTGGATTTTCGTGGGCACGGAGAATCGGAATGGGCCGAGGGCGGCGACTATCGGCTAGTGAGCTTTGCTCGTGACGTCGACGCAGTTGTTTCAACCTTCGATCAACCTCCCTTCATCATCGGAGCGTCGCTCGGTGGTTTCACCGCAATGTTGCTTGCCGGAGAACTTCATCCGGGCGTCGCACGTGGGGTGGTGCTGGTCGACATCATTCCGGAGATGGAATCAGCCGGTTCTCATCGCGTTGCTGAGTTCATGTCGGCAAAAGCGAAAGAGGGCTTTTCCTCGTTAGACGAAGTAGCTGATGCGATAGCGGCATACAACCCTCATCGCCCGAGACCCTCAAATCTTGAAGGGTTGCGCAAAAACGTTCGAGAGCGTGATGGCCGTTGGTATTGGCACTGGGATCCAGCGTTTGCTGGCGGCGGCGAGGGCATTGCTGACATGGGTCCTTCGGAGGTGACCGATATCGATCGGCTGCATGCTGCGGTTGCTCGAATTGCTGACGATGGCATTCCCCTGATGTTGGTACGCGGTCGAGTCAGCGATCTCGTAAGCGCCGAAGGCGCACAACGTTTTTGCGATCGATTTCCGTCAGTCGAGTTCGTTGATGTTTCCGGAGCCGGGCACATGGTCGCCGGCGATCGCAACGACGCCTTCACCGATGCAGTCGTCGGTTTTCTCACTCGCCACAGCGACGCGTGATTACGAAGGTTCGGTGACGAAGTCGATTAATTGTTCGACGGCACCAACGAGTGGTGGTTGCAAGTCTGAATAACTCGAGACAGAGTTGAGAATCTTTTTCCAAAAGAGCCGGGGATCGTCGACGCCAAGAGCCGCGCAGATCCCTTCTTTCCATGGCTGACCTTTGGGGATCTCAGGCCATGCCGCGATTCCCACGACAGAGGGTTTCACCGCAGCCCAGATATCGACATAGGGATGGCCCGTCACAAGCACGTCAGGGTGATCGACGCCAGCAGCGATGCGGGTCTCTTTGGAATTATCGACGAGATGATCGAGTAGCACGCCGAGTCGTCGGCCGCTTCTGGGGCCGAACGAGCGCACGATCTCTTGGAGATTGTCGGCACCATCAAGGAGTTCCACCACAACGCCCTCTACGCGCAAGTCGTCGCCCCACACCTTTTCCACGAGTTCAGCGTCGTGTACACCTTCAACAAGAAGTCGACTCGCTCTTGCCATGCGAGCCGGTGCAGATGGAACTGCGACTGACCCCGACGCAGTTCGCGTTGCTTCCGCAGTTGATGACGCCTTTGGGCGGACCAGTGTGACCTGACGTCCCTTTACGTCAAACGCGCCGTCACGTAAACGCACCTTGTAGTCGCGTCCTTGGCGATCGCGGAGTGTGATGAATGCTGAATCGCATTCAATGACAACCCCCCATAAATGGGTGCCGCGAACTTCAACTTCGAGCCCCGGAGTCGCCGCAATAGTCGGTGGCTTTTGTCGCGACCGTGGCGCACCGCCATCGAGATCAAGCGGCTCCGAGAGAATGCCCTTGCGGTACGGCGTTTCAGCCACTGGTTATTCGCCGCCGACGAGTTCGCGAATCTTTGCTGCAGTTGCAGGACCGTCGTAGGCCAGTTCGCCATCTCGCAGCCCGACGCAGCGGTTTGCGCTCGGAACCAGATCGAGTTGGTGGGTCGAGCAGATGATCGAAGCGCCCTGGGCGACGACGTCGGTCATGATCTCGACGAGCGTTTCTTGACCGGGGGTATCGAGTCCGACGAACGGTTCGTCGACGAGCATCACAGTGAATGGTCGAATGAGCCCGAGAACGAGGCCAGTCTTCTGCTTCAAGCCTCGGCTAAATCGCGATGGAAGATCGTCAATTCGATCGCCGAGACCAAACATGTCGACAAGATCGTCGGCGTAGTCCTGCCAATCGACTGTCTTGTGTAGGCGGGCGACGTACTCGATGTGTTCGCTGAGGCTGAGGTCGTCGTAGAGAACTGGATTGTCGGGAAGGTAGGAAAGCGCGGCGCGGGCCGGAACTGTGCCAGCAGGGCTGCCGGCAATAAACGCCCAGCCGTTGGAGGGCTCGAGCATGCCGGCGGCAAGACCAAGGAATGTTGACTTACCGGCACCGTTGGGCCCGACGAGCATGACGAGCTCACCCTTGTTGATCACGAGATCGAGTTCGCTCATGAGGCCCATGCCATCGCCGTAGTCCTTCGACAGGTCGAGGGTCTGCAATGCGGCGTCGGGTTTGAGGCGCGGCTCGGTGGCTGGTGTGGGCGGTTGTTTGGGTAATGCGAATGGTGAGGTCACAGGTGCTTGGGCTTCCGTGTGCGCAGATAAAGGATGGCACCGCCGACGGCGAACAGTGAGTACACCGTTGCATTGCCGACTTTGGTGGTGTTGATGGCGTTGGGATCGGACCCAGCGCTGAGCAATGGGAGGAGAGCGATGATGGTGATTGCTGGCGGAATGATGAGTCGCGCGATCATGAGCCACCCCATGACGTCGGGGCCAAGGCCTGCGAGTCCGGCCATGTCGGGTGCACCCTGGGCAGTGCTGATCATGGCCGAGACAGCAGAAGCAAGTGCGACGGGCACGAACATGATGAGCGCCAACTTCCACACGACTGCGAATGGCACGAGGAGTGTAGCGGCGGCGGCAGCGATGAGACAGATAAAGGCCATGACGACGAACGCCGCAGCGATGTGCTGGAGAATCAGTACGCCCGGAGCGTCAGGAAAACTCTCCCAACGCGTGGGGTGGTCGACTTCTTGTGCCGTTGGTTCGGACGCGTCGTACGCAACGAGATAGAGCGCAAGGCCGGCAACGATGATCATCGGGATCGTGCCGCGCCAGAGAGCGCCGAGCGAGAGACCTGCGACGGCTCCGAGCATTGCCATGCGAAGAAGGCGGGGGAGTGGGAAGCGCAGGTAACTCTGCCAATCACGTTTCCAAGTGGGAGGGATGAAACTCTTGCGCTTCAACCTTCCAATTCGGATCCACGGACGAAGTCGGGCGTTTTCTTGCGACAACTGACGGCGAAGAAGGACAACGGTTCGAACATCCTGAAGAGTCACTGCGAATCGCAACTGTGAAACGAGTCCGGCTCGACGCAGCGCATGTTCGATCGAGAGGTCGCCGATGCGCGAAAGGCCAAGCCACACCGCGACTCCCACAAGAACGACACTGAAGAGGGCAAGTGCCCGGAATTCGATGGGCCAGAACGCGATGTCAGCGAGAAGCGTGAATGGCGAAGTGGTTCGTTTCCCGAGGACATCGAGAACCGACCAACCAATGATGCCTGCAGCAAGGAAATTCGCGGGCCACCAACGGAGGCGACGGCCTGACGCTGCGAGGGCGGTTGCCGATGCCAACATTCCAGCGAGAGCGAATGCCAGCCCGCCACATGCGATTGCTACTGCAGGATTTACCGGAAGTCGGTGTGCGGCGACTTCTCCGATGATGGCGCCAATAACTGTGCCGGCGAACGCCATGAAACGAAGTTGCTTGATGGCTGGCCGGCGAACCACAGATGCACGCGACACTGGAGCATTGAGTTCATGCATCACGACGGGAGCTTCGAGCACGAGTGGTCCGCCGCGGCCGCCCGATCGCAATCCGATTCCGATGGCAATCGCGAAACCAAGGCCAAGCCACATTGGTGCTTCATTGGCGAACTGCAAGGCCTCTTCATTCGTGAGGCGATCGTTTGGAAGTTGACTGACAGCAAACATGATGAAAATCACCGCAGCGAGTCCAACCATGTAGACCCGGTAGAGCGCGTCGATCCAGTGGACTTCGGAAAGTCGGTTATGTCGTCGAGCTCGCCGCAGATCTAGCAGCGCTTCGGTGGGGGTCTCGACGTCGGTCACGGCCTACGAATCTACCGGTGATGGGCGTGGTGTCAGTTCGACGCCCGTTCGGCCTCTTCGGTCAGTTGCAACCAGTGTTCTTCTGCCGCTTCGAGTGCGGCGATCACAGAGGTCAGTTCAGCGCCGGAAGTGGTCAGATCGACGTGATTGCCGGAAGTTGCCAGTTCAGCGACTTTTGTCTCGAGTCGGTCTTTGGTCTTGGTGAGACGCTTGATCTCTTTCTCGAGATCCTTAATCAAGAACCGAAGGGTGCTCGGCGATCGAGTCGGTTTTTCGCTCGTAGGGGCTGTTGTCGCTCCAGCTGATTTTGGTCGATTCGATGTTTTGCTCGCAGATTTCCCTGGATCGGCGATTCGACCTCGGACCATTGAGGAACGACGTTTTTCTTCCCACGCTGCATAGCCACCTGGTCTGCGTGAGGGAGTGGAGTGTCCATCCATGATGATCACGTCAGCAACTGTTCGTTCAAGAAATGCACGGTCATGACTGACGACGATTAATGCCCCAGGCCAGTCGTCGAGAAATTCCTCAAGGACTCGGAGGGTGTCGAGATCGAGATCGTTTGTGGGCTCATCGAGCAGGAGGACATTGGGTTTCTGCGCAAGTACGAGAAGAAGTTGTAGGCGGCGTCGTTCCCCGCCGGAGAGAAGTTCAATCGGAGCCCATTGCGCGTCGCCGTCGAACCAGAACGATTCAAGAAGTGCAGAGTCTTGCCAATCGGGTTCTCGACGGCCACCGGTGATCGCTTCGCGAACACGCTGACGCGGATCAAGTTCGACACCGATCTGGTCGTAATAACCGATGCGCACGGTGGAACCAGTGTCGATCGTTCCCGAAGTCGGGGAGCGTCGACCGGCTATGAGGTCAAGCAGCGTGGATTTACCGGCACCGTTGGGCCCGATCAATCCGAGACGTTCACGGTTATCGAGCATTAATTCAATATTGCTGAACAGCGGCGCCGCGCCTTCGTAACCGAATGCGACGTCGGTAATCTCGGCCACTTTGTCGCCAAGGCGCGGGGTGCCCAAATAAAGATCGGGAATTCCTGATCGGGCTGCGGGTTCAGCACGCGTTTCAACGAGAGTAGTTGCAGCCTCGATTCGTGCTTTTGGTTTGCTTGTTCTTGCGGGAGCGCCGCGGCGGAGCCAAGCCAATTCTTTTCGGGCAAGGTTTTTGCGTGTTGACTCTTGCGAGACGGCTTGCTCTTCGCGAAGCGCCCGCCCTTCGAGGTAGCCGCTATAGCCGCCGTCGTGAAGATAGGAACGACCACGATCAAGCTCGAGAACGCGAGTGGTGACTCGATCAAGTACGTGACGATCGTGAGTGACAAGTATGAGGCCGCCTCGGTAACTATCGAGGCGATCTTCAAGCCACGCAATGGCATCAATGTCGAGATGGTTGGTGGGCTCGTCGAGAACGAGCAGGTCGCTTGGAGCGACGAGTGCACGAGCGAGAGCCACTCGTTTTGCTTGTCCGCCCGAGAGACGACCGGTATCGGCGTCGATGAGTGACGCCATGCCGAGATGGTCAAGAACCGCAGCAGCCTCCCAATCGCGTTCGGCGACAGCTTCGACGGCAGCGAGCACGGTTCCACTGGGGAGTTCAGGTCGCTGGGGGAGCGTGGCGATCTGAACTCCGCGTCCTCTTCGTACCGCTCCAGATTCCGGCTCAACCTCTCCAGTGAGAACGGACAACAGCGTTGATTTGCCGGTTCCATTGAGCCCGACGATGCCGAGCCGGTCGCCGGTTGAAAGTGTGAGGGACACGTCGGTGAAGAGCGGCCTCCCGGGACGGGTCATGGTCACTCGGTCGACATCAACACAGATCATTGGCCTGAGGTTACGGCGCATGAGCCGACCTCCGTTCCTCTGTCGGTGAAGGCGACACTGCGACTAGCGTTTGACGTGGCCCATCGGGGGGATGGACCGCCCAAAACAATGTTTGAGAACTCGACCACCACACTCGCTCCTCCAGAGCCGCCCCGGCGTCGACTTGTTTCGCGTTTTTGGGACCGAGGCGCCCCGGCAAAGTCGTCAACTGGTGAAACGCCGACCTGGATAGATAGGTGGTGGACGCCGTTGGCGGTTTTCGCGTCGATCGGCGTTCTTGTTTGGATCGCGATTTGGTTTGGTAACAATCATTTAGCCCATGACCCCTTCTTTCCGGTGCGTGAAGGAATAGGCGATGTTTGGTTTGGCGGCTTCGCCCGTTGGGACGCTGAGTGGTACCGCACAATTGCTCGAGAGGGATACGTCTATTTCCCGGGAGTGCAGTCATCTGTAGCGTTTTGGCCGACGTATCCGATCGTCATCCGACTCTTGAGTTGGGTTTTCCCAACGATCTACATCACTGGAACCGTCATCACGGTTGTGAGTGGTGCAGTTGTCATGGTCGTGCTGCGGAAGTGGGCCAAGCTTTTTGTGTCACCAGCTGCTGCATTCACTGCAGTAATGCTTCTCTGCGTCTTTCCCTACAGTTGGTATCTCTACGGTGTCGTCTATTCCGATGCACTATTTGTCGCGACGGCGATTGGCGCGTTTTATCTCGTTGAACGCGATCGGTATTTCTGGGCGGGTCTCGTGGGCATCTTGGCGACAGCTGGACGACCGGCGGGTCTCGTCGTGGCTGTCGCTCTTGTGCTGCGCGTCATTGAGCGCCGAAACCTTGCCGGTGGTGCGGTTGGAGTTCGTCAATTGTTTAATCTTCGATCGCTTACGCGATCCGACGCACCGATTTTTCTCTCATGGCTCGGGGTTGGTGGTTGGAGTGCATTTCTTTGGGTCAAGTTCGGCGACCCTTTGTTGTTTGTCGCCATCGAAGCCAGCAAAGGCTGGGATCAGGGGGCTGGTCCAGCCACCTGGTTCAAGTTCCGTCTCATCGAAGAACTTCAGCATCGTCCCTTTGCCTGGTCGACGATTGGCCATGTCGCACACGGAATCGTCGTGCTTGGCGCTCTTTTCCTTATTCCTCGGGTGAAGCGCCGGTTTGGTTGGGCCTACGCTGCGTACGCACTTGGGCTCATTGCATTGCCGTTGTTAGGCACGAAGGACTTCTTCGGTGGTGGCCGCTATCTACTCGGAGCGTTTCCGTGCATCGTGGTGGCTGCGGAACTTCTTGTAGCACGCCCCAAATTGCGATCGGTGATTCTGCCGCTTTCGCTCTTGACAATGTTGGCATTCGCAGTCGCATTTGGTCGCGGTTCGTACATCTCCTAACCATTGTCCGTGCTGATTCATCAACTTTTGGCTCAACCGAGGGGTCAGGGGCTGGGGCCGGTAACGTTTGTTGTCGGTGCTGGGATCACCCGGCAGTTCTCCCGCAGAGGTTCTGATGTCTGAAAGCTCAGTAAGCGCGACCGACGAGGCAGTCGCAACGGGCGAGTTCGTTCTCACCGTTGCTCCCGATGCACTCGGCCGTGTTCTGGAAATTCGCGATACCGAGGAAGACCCTGGCTCCATCTGCCTTCGGGTCGAGATCACGGGTTCGGCTGGCGTCGACTACACCTACGACCTCGGGTGGGCGACGATCTCCGAACTTGATGCTGAAGACGATCTCTCGGTGCAAGGCGGATTGAGCGTCGTGGTTGCTGCGAACAGCATTGACACAATGCGCGGAGCAGTGCTCGATCTTCCGCGCGCGTCGAGCCAGGGCGGGTTCGTTATTAAGAACCCGAATCGTCCAGCGCCTGTGAATCCGCTTGAAGGTCGCGATATCGAACTCACCGGCGACATCCCCGACAAGGTCACCCAACTCCTTGAAGAGGTCATCAACCCAGGATTGGCCCAACATGGCGGTTTCGCAGCGCTTGTGGGCGTAGACGACACAACCGTCTTCTTGACGATGGGTGGCGGATGTCAGGGATGCGCCATGAGCGCGGCCACATTGCGCGATGGCATTACCGCTTCGATTTACGAGTCAATTCCTGAAGTCACCGATGTTGTCGACGTCACCGATCACAACGCCGGAGACAATCCCTTCTACACCTGAGTCGCCATCTCACCTCGAAGGTGGGTGATCGGGCCGATCGGAAAAATCACCCGAGAGGTTGCTCAGCAGTGTTAAGTACCTCTAGGGTCGGGACACCGATCGGGGGGGCATCGGACTGCGGAGAGATCCGCGGGTTGGTCTCCGCCGAGCGATTACCGCTGCCGTGATGAGGAGGACCATGCCTGACGCAATTATTGAGCGCGAAGGTCACGTGCTCGTCATGACAATGAATCGCCCAAAGCGTCTAAATGCGCTCTCTGGAGCGATGTTGATGCGCATGTACGACGCAATGGTCGAGGCTGATGCCGACGATGACGTGCGCGCCATCATCCTCACGGGCGCCGACGGCAACTTCTCTTCCGGAGCTGACCTCAAAGCAATGGCTGGTGACGCGGGACCCGATGCCGACACCGAGATCGATACCGTCGCTCGCCTTGCTGAAGATCCAAATCTCATGTGGAAGTGCTTATTGCGCGACTATCAGCCAAAGAAACCGTTGATTGCTGCGGTGGAAGGCATTGCCTTTGCTGGCGGAACCGAACTCTTGCAAGGCACCGATATCCGCGTTGCGGGTAAGGGCGCTCGTTTCGCAGTGAGCGAAGTTAAGCGTTCGCTCTATCCGATGGCAGGTTCGGCAGTTCGTTTGCGCCGACAGATTCCTTACACAATCGCCGCTGAAGTGCTCCTTGCTGGTCGTGAATTAACCGCCGACGAAGCTCTCCACTACGGGCTTATCGGTCATGTCGTTCCCGATGGCCAGGCATTAAACAAGGCGAAAGAAATCGCAGCACAAATTGCCGACAACGGACCGATTGCGGTCGAAGCAGTGCTTCGCACCTTGCGTGAGACCGAAGGCATGACCGAGCGCGAAGCGCTCGACCATGAGTTCACCTACGGATGGCAGGTATTTCAATCCGAAGACGCCAAGGAAGGTCCGAACGCGTTCGCTGAAAAGCGCAAACCAGTTTTTAAACGACGTTGATCATTTCGATTGATGTCTCAAAAGCCTGAAAAACAGGAAAGGAAGAAGATGGCTGACACTGCCCAAGAGTTTGTCTTCAACCTGACGTTCCCATTCACACGGACGTTGGGTTCGACGCTCAGCACGTTTAGTTCGGCGCTGGTACAGGGCCAGATCATTGGTGTGCGCACCGGTGGTCGGGTCATTGCTCCACCGCTCGAATACGACCCCGATACGGCGGCTGATAGCGGAACCGATTGGGTTCGCGTTGGGCCGAAAGGCACCGTGTCTACGTGGACATGGGTTCCGGAACCCACCAACTTGCACCCCCTCGATCACGCCTTTGGTTTCGCGTTCATCACTCTTGATGGCGCGGATACCCCAATGCTTCATTTGGTCGATACCGGTTCCGAGAGTGCGATGGCCGCAGGAATGCGTGTCGAAGCAAAGTTCAAGGCTCGCACTGATCGCGTCGGACGAATCGACGACATCATCGCGTTCGTTCCTGCCACTGATCCTTCGCCAAGCGAAGGTGCTGGCGAGCCGTTCGTAGCACCTGAAGAAAACGACATCACGGAAATGGACGCTTTTTGCGACCTCCAATATGTCGACAACGCATCTCCCACCACGATTATGTGGGCAAAGGCCCTCATGGAAGGTCGCATCATCGGGCAGAAGTGTCCGCAGTGCGACCGAACAATCGTGGGGCCACGAGGCATGTGCAGTGTGTGCGCGATTGAGCTTGACGAGAGCCACATTGTTGAGGTTCCGGGCCGCGGTGTGGTCTCGAACTTCACGATCGTGACACCGACGCCGTATCCCGGCCAGACTGAGACCGAGCCGTTCGCTCGTTGCTCGATCCTGCTCGACGGCGCTGATGCCGTTATCGCTCAGCAGGAAATTCTCGATGTTCCGGTGAGCGAAATCCGCGTTGGCATTCACGTTGAAGTTGTCTGGGCGCCCGAGAACGAGCGTTCCGCAGCAGATATCGACAACCGCAGCCGAGGAAGCGGTGGCGACATCATTGTCGGCTGGCGTACCACTGGTGAGCCGGATGAACCGGCTGCTCGCTACTTGGATCGGATGATGTGATGGCACCTTCAGAAAATGACATTGCAATCGTTGGGTTTGCGCAGTTGCCTCCCGAAAGGCGAACGAACCTGACTGAGTCGGACTTGGTTTTGCGCTCCACCCGCGAGGTGATTGCGCAGGTCGGAATCGACAAGTCAGAGATCGGATTCACCGTCTCAGGTTCTTGCGATTACTTGTCGGGCCAGGGATTCTCATTTGTGCAGAACACCGACGCCTACGGCATGGTTCCTGCAATCAATGAGTCGCACGTCGAGATGGACGGCGCGTGGGCGATGTACGAGGCCTACGTTCGACTCCTTCAGGGTGACATTGACATCGCAATGGCCGTCGGAGTTGGAAAGAACTCCAACTCCGATCCATCGACCTTGTTTACGGTGGAGTTCGACCCGTACTACCTCACCCCGTTAGGCACCGACACTTGGAGCTTGGCCGCACTGCAGGCACGTGCGCTCATTGATTCCGGCAAGGCCACCGAACGAGACTTTGCTGAGGTCGTCGTTCGAAACCGGGCCAATGCCAAGTCGAACCCGTTTGCACAGGTGAAGGGCGACTATTCCGTCGACGAGCTGCTCGCCGCTGATTACGTGCGCAACCCGTTGCGTCGTCACGATTTGCCGCCGACAACTGATCAGGCTGCAGCCGTCATCCTTGCTCGCGGTAAGCGGGCCTATGACCTGTGTGAGCGTCCGGCGTGGATCACGGGTATCGATCATCGCATCGAGGCGCACTTGCCGACTGTTCGGAAAGACATCAC